>JAISJX010000304.1 GCA_031261145.1 Tannerella sp. | reverse complement strand
AATTTTAAATAATTTTTCAAAAGTTTCTTCTTCAAAATTTGGAGGAGTGCTAAATTATTTTAAACACACACACACACACACACACACACACACACACACACACACAGGTATTCGGATATTATTGCCATCAGTAATCCCTCCCTACCCTCTTTGTTTAAAACTGCAAAGGAACGCATTTTATTTGACTTATCCAAAATTATTTACAATATTTTTTCAATTCGCACATTTATTTCAGGCATTCGTGCATTTACGCCTTCGTGCTTTCGTGCATTTACGCTTTCGCGCATTCATGCCGACACCTTTGTTAAAGAAATTCACATATTATAAATTAAAAATTAAAAAAAATGTTATTATGAACTACAAGAGAAAAGCAAGTAATCGGTTGCCGAGTGTAACCGAAAGAGGAAACATATTGTGCAGGCTGGCGCTTGCCATATATGTATGTACCTGCTCACTGTCGCTGTTTGCGCAGCAGAGCGTTAACGTCACCGATACCGTCACCGATGAGAACAACGATGCGTTGCCGGATCTTCGATCACAGATTTATAACAATAACTAATTTAAACATTAAAGATTTATGAAAAGCAAAAAAAATTTATTCCTTGTTGGAATTTTCATTTTGGGAATCTTCGTTTTTATCTATGCTTGTAAAAACGAGACTTATGTTTATCAGCAAGAGCAGATTAAGGGTACGCCTTATAATCCTGCTTTGCCGGTGGAAATAACCGGATTTACCCCTGAAGCGGGCAAAATACGGGAAAAGGTGGTCATTTCCGGGTCTAATTTCGGTAATGATCCATCTAAAGTAGAGGTCTTTTTTAATGATGGTATTTCTGATAGAAAGGCAAATGTGCTCAGTGTAAACGGTACAAACATTTATTGTCTTGCGCCAAGGCAGAGTAGTGGAAACAACCATATAAAAGTAAGTGTATCCGGTAGCTCCGCGGTTACTGCTTCCGGGACATTTGGCTATAAAGCGGTCGAAACCATTTCATGGTTTGCCGGAGCTGGAAACTCAAATGGGAACTATGGTCAAAACGATGCTCATGGCGCTTTGGATGGTCCCTTGGCGACTGCTACCTTCTTCAAACCACAGGGTATTGTCGCCCTTGGCGGTGGACAGGTAATAACTTTTGGATTTCATCAAGGGATTGCCGCAAGAACGCGCTTTATATCGGGACCTGACAATCAGGTTATCACCTTACAGTATGGTGCTTATATGGGTAAACCGGCTGTAAACGAGGAGAAAACTATCGTATATAATACGTATATGAACCCTACGCATACGGTTTACCGATACCAAAAGGCAAGCGGGTGGACGCCGGAAAATATCGGCACAATTATAGTTCCAAGTGAAACAGTACCATACGACCAGATACGCTCGCTTGCCATGCAGGATAAAGCCCATGACCCCAATCAAGAGTGGCTGTATTTCTGTCATAGAGAGAAAATATTCGGGCGTTACAACGTGAATACGGATGTAACAGAGGAGATAAGCACGGGCATCGCCGGTTTGCCGACTGCCAATTGGGGCGGCTACATGGTGTATGATAAGTTCAAAGACTGTTTTTACGTTTCCTATTTCCAAAACTATAGCATTTATAAAATCACCAAAACCGGAGCAGATTGGGGCAGCGGGGTAGAGGCGGCGCTCTACGCCGGAAGTCCGGCGCCAGGGCAAAACCTCGTTATTGACGGGGCTTTAGCAGATGCCCGTTTCTTTCAACCGAAGGGTATGTGTATAGACGACGAAGGGAACCTCTACATTATCGAAAGTAACCATCTTGAAAATGATTGGGGTAGAACACTCAATCAGGGCGATGTGCTTCGGAAAATATCAGCAATTGACGGGTATGTATCCACCGTTGCCGGAGTGATTGGCGTGGAAGGTCCTCCTCCAAGACCGAGAGGAGAGCCGCTTAAATCGGTTTTGCTTGACGCGCAGGATATTTCCTATGACGGCGAAGGTAATTTATTCATCGCCGAATGGTGGGAAGCTCAAATTGTCGTATATAGTGTTGAATAATTTTTAAATATAAATTAAATATGAGACATATAATATTATTATTGTTGTTGTTTACATTCAGTTTGTCGTTCACGGCATTTGCACAGGACAGAACTGTTAAAGTGGCCGGTGTCGTAATGGATGAACAAGGAGTAACAATACCCGGCGCTATCGTTCAGGTAAAAGGAACAAACACGGGTACAACTACGGATACCGATGGGAGATTCCGGCTGGATAAGATTCCATCCGGCTCTATTGTGGTATTTTCATGTATTGGATATAAAACGATTGAAATCAGTTATACATCAAATAAGGAAAGGGAAAGAATAGGTTTGACACCCGATTTGACCGAATTAGAGGAGGTTGTAGTAACGGGGCGCAGTTCCCAGCGTAAAATATCGGTAGTAGGCGCTATTACCAATGTGGAAGCACGGGATCTGCAAGTACCGGCTACTTCGGTTAGCAATATGCTTGGAGCGCGTATTCCGGGAATTATTGCCGTAACCCGCAGCGGCGAACCCGGCAATGATTTCTCCGAATTTTGGATACGGGGTATCAGTACTTTCGGCGCCAGTCAATCGGCGCTGATACTCATTGACGGAGTAGAAGGCAATCTGAATGACCTTGACCCGGCAGATATTGAAAGTTTCTCCGTGTTAAAAGATGCTTCGGCAACAGCGGTTTATGGAACGCGCGGAGCCAACGGCGTGGTAGTCGTAACCACCAAACGCGGGAAATCCGGTAAGATGCGTATCAATTTCAAGACGAATACCACTTATTCCTATTCGCCGCGTATGCCGGAATATGTAAATGCTTATCAATATGCCGGTTTGGCAAATGAAGCAAGGGTGGTAAGAGGCAATCCATCCGTATATTCTCCCACCGAATTGGAACTGTACAGAACGGGACTTGACCCTGATTTGTATCCCAATGTAAACTGGAGAGATGTGATTCTGAAAGACCATGCATGGAATACACAGCACCACCTGAGTATAGCCGGCGGAGGTGAAAACGCCCGTTACTATGTGAGCCTCGGCGCTCTTAACAACGAAGCGCTGTTTAAGCAGGACGTAAACTCTCCATACAGCGCCAATGTGGACTATCACAAATACAATTTCCGGGCCAATGTGGACGCCAATGTAACCAAAACAACTACGCTTTCGATGAATATTGAAACTGTTTTTGTAAGCCAAAACGCCCCGGGAGTTGGAGATAATAACGACGCATTGTGGCAGGCGCAGGCAAATCTGCCTCCGACAATTGTTCCTGTCCGCTATTCCAACGGTCAGTTACCTTCTTTTGGTCTTAATGGCAACCAGATGTCGCCATACGTACAGTTGAACTACACGGGATACAAAGCCATTGAGCGATACAGCGCAAAATCAAATCTTGCCTTGAAGCAGGACTTGGGTATGTTTGTGGAAGGATTGTCCGTACAAGGCCTGTTCTCTCTGTCCACCAACGGTAACCATACTATCATAAACAGAATGACTCCCGAGCTGTATATTGCCATTCCCAGTTCAGGTCGCAACCCGGACGGCTCCCTGAGTACGAGGAAAGTTGTAAATTCCTCTCCGCTGACATCAGAACAGACCTCCCGCTCTGACAGGCAGTATTACTTTGAAGCGCAGGCGAATTACAATCGTGTCTTCAATAACGATCACCGCGTTACCGGTTTATTCCATTATTACCGGCAGGAAGGGAAAGACAGCGGATGGGGCAACACCATGTTCGATGTCATACCGGTACGCTATCAGGCGTATTCGGGAAGGGCTACCTATTCGTATCGGGACACCTATCTGATTGAAGGAAATCTTGGATACACAGGCTCGGAGAACTTTAGGAAAGAAAGCCGTTGGGGTCTGTTCCCTTCCATCGCACTCGGCTGGATTCCCAGTCAGTACGATTTTTTCACGAACACATTGCCCTTTTTCAATTACCTGAAATTCCGCGGATCGTACGGACAGGTGGGTAATGACCGGCTGAAGGTTCGCTTTCCATACCTTACCACTATTGGAAACGGCACTGCAGGTATATGGGGCGGACCGACACTGAAGGAAACACAAATCGGCTCACCCGATATGCGCTGGGAGACCACCACTAAATTGGACTTGGGTATTGATGGAAAACTGTTTAACAACAGGGTTGATTTCGTTGTGGACTTTTACCGGAATAAAACCACCGGCATTTTCCAGCAACGTGAAAGTGTTCCGCTCGAATCGGGCTTGAATTTGACGCTTCCGTATGCCAATATAGGCGAAATGTCATCATGGGGACTTGACGGAAACATCACTTTCACCCAGCCCATTGCAAAAGATATGAGCGCTACCGTGCGCGGTAACTTTACGCTGGCGCGGAACAAAGTGAATTACTGGGAACAGTCAGGCGTAAACTATCCGTATCAGGCATACGCCGGCAAACCCTACGAGGTATTGAGAGGGCTGATTGCCGAAGGTTTGTTCAGCGATGAAACGGATATTCTCTCAAGCCCCAAGCAGACCTACATGAGCAATGTACAGCCCGGAGACATCAAATACAAAGATGTAAATGGCGACGGAGTGGTTGACGATGAGGATATTGTTCCTCTGTCTTTTTCCAGCATACCCCAGATACAGTATGGAGTAGCGTTGGAGTACAGATACAAAGGTTTCAGTATAAGCGCGCTGTTTGAAGGCGTGAACGATGTAGAGTACTTTATGGGAGGTATCGGTTATTATCCGTTTGCAGGAGAAGAAACCGGCAACGTGCTGGCAACGGTGGCAGACCAAGCCAATCGCTGGACACCGGCTTCCTATTCGGGCGACCCTTCGACTGAAAATCCCAATGCACGTTTTCCCCGCCTGACTTACGGAGCGAACGCCAACAACAATCGTGCATCGACGTTCTGGCTGGCTGACGGAACTTATGTGCGCCTGAAAAATGTAGAAATGGCTTACTCCATCCCCAAAAAGTGGTTGTCCAAGGCTAAAATTTTCGAAACGGCAACCGTCAGTTTGTTGGGCGAAAACCTCTATGTGTGGGATAAAGTAAAATTGTGGGACCCCGCACAGGCTTCGGAAAACGGTGCCGTTTACCCCCTTCAACGTAAATATACCCTTCAATTAATTGTAACATTTTAAAACAAACAATGATGATAACATTAATAAAAAAAATATATATAAATATGCGAATGCTGAGTATTTGCATATTCGGAATGATGCTGTACTCATGTAATGATTTTCTTGATGTGGACGACTACTTCAAGAATACGCAGCAGTTGGATTCCATATTCACGAGAAGAGATAAGGTTGACCAGTACCTGAAAGAAGCGGCCAGTTATTTGCCGAACGAAGGGGATTTATGGACGAAGAGTAATGGACGTCATGATATAGTTGTTTTGCCTTTTCAGGGCGCATCGGATGAGAACTTCATCTCGTTCATCACCGACTCCCGTCATGCCTCCAACTTGATTCTGGAAGACGAACTCACGCCGACCACTACGATACAAGGTTGGCAGCCGTACGAAAATTATTCCAAGTGTTATACAGGGATACGAAAAGCAAGTATTATTCTGCAACGCATCCACGAGGTACAGGACATCTCCGACATAGACAGGAGGGATTTCATGGGAAGATGTTATTTTCTGAGGGGATACTATTACTATCTTCTCTTGTTGCAGTACGGTCCGGCGCCTGTCTTGCCCGAAGAAGGATTTGCTGTGGACGCTACAGCAGACGTACTGTCCGTTGAACGCTCCACTTACGATGAATGTGTGGCGCAAATTTGTAAAGATATGGAACAAGCGGCCACATTCCTTCCGTCACGCGCAAGCCGCTCGTCGTCCGAAATAACCATTCCGGTCAAAGAAGCAGCTCTGGCAGTTATTTCCCGCGTTAGGTTATATGCAGCCAGTCCCTGGTTTAACGGAGGGAGTGGCGGATTATATAGCGATTGGACCCGCAAAAGCGATGGCGCCCATTACATCAGTCAAACCAAAGAAAATGAAAAGTGGGGAAAAGCCGCTGTAGCAGCC
>JAISJX010000248.1 GCA_031261145.1 Tannerella sp. | reverse complement strand
CCAAATCATCCTGTTTCAGTTTGGTAATCTTTTCATGAATCTCAGCCAACGGTTGTGTCTCATTGATTAATGACCTCATGTCAGCGACATTAAAAAGCGACAGAAACGATGGCGTCCTTAGTTCCATTTCGATAAAAAACGGATTTGGCAAAGCAGCGTACAGTATTTGTCCTTTCGCGTTGGAACCTGATATTTTCACCTCTTTATCGGCATCTATATCAACCTGATAAATTTCTCCCGGCTCGATTAATAATTTAACTGATTTTGCGGATTTTGTTGTCATTAGTGATACAAACACCGATTTATCAATCGCTAATTTCAATTCAAAAAGCCTTGTTGTATCTATTTTCAGCGTATCGCGAAAACCGGCAAAATTTGTTCCGGAAAGAGGGACGTAATAGATGAGCATGTCATCGTCTGCAAAGTCAATACGACCTGTAATAACGGTTTCCCGTTTGCCACATCCCGTTAATAACAGGGACAAGAATGTGATAAAAAAAATTATTCGTTTCATAATTTATTTAGTATTGGGGACTTCTAAAATCACTGAATTTTCACATCTATCTTCTTGTGCCGTTTGAATCAGCGCACGAATGTTTTCTTCCGGCGTTATCGGGGGGATAGCACATCCTGCATTTACTATAAGACGAGGGCTGTCTTTGTAAACCTTGAGAATTTTCGATGTTTCCTCTTTTACGCTTTGCACCGAGCCTAAGGCAATTACGCCACTTGGATCAACCGTGCCGCAAAGTGTCGTGTGGGCAGAAAAATGGCTGTATATTTTTTCAATGGGTGTCTTATAATCAAGATCCACAGCATCCAGACCGATAGCAGCCATCTTGTCGAGTATCAAGTCAGTGTTTCCGCAAATGTGCAGCAGGTAAGGCAGTCCGTGAAGATGGGATTCTTCGAGCAGGCGTTTCTCGTAAGGGACAGCAAACTGTTGATACATATCGGGTGAAATCATGCTCGGACCTGCGGGGCTGTCGCCGTTTGAAAGCATATCCGCACCCGTTTCCGCCATCAACCGGATATATTGCAGACATATCCGCGTGGCATATTCCAACAGGCGTACCGCCCGTTCCTCATCTATCATGAGATCCATCATAAAATCGGCAGGCGTACGCATGGAGCAGGCAAGTGAAAAAGGAGCTTGATCGCAGTTACCGCGAATAAACAGTTCGTCGCCAAAATAGCGTTTCAAAATCCGGACGCTTTCTAAGGAATGTTGGATACGGGTATCGGCAGAAATATCCACCTCTGCAAGAGCATCTATTTCATCCAAAGAGTGAAGCAAAGGCTCATGCGTCCTTGCCGGTTCGTTTTCCGGAAAATCGACCGGCACACCAACCGCTCCGGCTGTAAGCGCGGTGTCCACATCGAATAATATGCCGTCCACACCGTATTTTTCCGCAAACTGTATATGGCATTTTGCAGCAATTTCAGGGTCTTCCCTGTACTGTTTCATGGTGTAACCCGCTTCACGTGCCGCCAACATAAAGTTATGCAACATCACAGGTCGTCTGTCGGGCATTATCCCGCCCAAGGCTGATTTTATTCGTTGATATCCGTTCATCGTTTTAATATTCAATTTTTATTCAATACCAATTTATCACCTTTTATAGTTACGCTGATATGGTCTTTACCCTTCACTTCCAGCAATGTTTTCCCGTTTTTTTCAAAGCGGGCACTTTGCGTTTTTCCCCCTTTCATCACACCGGAAACACGGATGCCGTTGGTTGCCGGAAGATTGTAGAACTCCATGTCGGCAAAGACTTTTGGAACAGCAGGGAATACCCTTATTTCATTGCCGACGGATTGGAGTACCATATAGACAGGAACCATCGTAAACGAGGCATAACTGGTCAGGAAATAGTACATAGTTTTATTCTGTTCGCACATAGCTGTACCGGATGGGTCAAGAAATGATAGTGAAAAAGCCGATTTTTCATAAGCTTCTTCGGCACGCCCCCAACAAGCATCGGTCACAGCGAACCAACTGGCAGTGAAGGAAACCATTCCCTCACCTCTCTTATTCCGTTCCCAGCATAAGTCAAGTGATTTGTTTACTTTCTTAGCTGAAAGATCTTTCATTAATTCCAGCGTAGGGAAGCCCAGATAACTATATCCCCTGATACCCCAATAGCCTGCGCCTTCCCTTTTTCCGTCATCGTCACTCCATTCGAGATAAACATCGTCTTTGTCCTGTATGCGGATATTCTTGGCAATATTTAGCCACTTTTTTCGCAACTCGTTGTCTGTGTCTCGCTTTTCTGCGAGAGATGCAGCCCGCATCAATACCCATTTTGCACCCAATAAGCCGTCAAGCAAGTCGGATTCAAAAATATTCTCAGATAAAGAAAGAACCGGAGGGAGTGAATAAACTTTCCGTTTAGAGTCATATTTCAGTATATCACTCCAAAACTCAGCCGAACCGCGCATTACGTTATAGACGGTGTCTTCCTTTGCTTGATGAAGATATCCGTAGCGATAGAACAAGGATGGACCGAACGCTTGCACATGAATTTGCTGTTCATACGGGAAATTGAGGCAGGTAGCTCCGTTGAATAACATCTCATGAGCAAAACATAAAGCATAAGGATTTTTGCCGGACAGATATTCGTATTTGCCCTTTTTTTGATTGTGATAGGAATATTCGTATTCCCCTACAGGAAACATTGTTATTGCATTTTTTTTCAGAACATCGGGAGAGTAATAGTAGTTGGCAAGCATTTTTCCTGCCCTAATCCGGTCGCCCATACTCATGTAGGCATAAGCAGACCAACCGGCGGCACCATAAGTGAAAGGTCTTTGTTCCCATGTATAAGAATTTTGATATGCGTCTGCTTGTAAGTTGTATTCCATTGCAATTCTCGACGACAAAGAAGCAAACTGGTTTTCTCCCGGGAGATTGGTGTCGGCACCAGCCGTACATTGTAACCAGTGCAACGAACGATAGAATGTGCGGGCATAATCCCCATCGGGAAGAATGATGACGCCCATCGACCGCCAGTTTTCCTGCCATTTTTGTATGTGTTTTTGGAATAATACTTTGAAATCGGGTGATACCGGCAGATTTTGCTGTGCCTTGTCCTTCGTCACTTTCAACTTTAATACGATTTCTAATGTCATACCCGGTGAAATTGTCAATAACACATCCCGTGAATAGGAGGCAAAATAATTGGTGAACGGGATGTTTGACTGCAAAAAATAATGAAGATTAGTGAA
>JAISJX010000244.1 GCA_031261145.1 Tannerella sp. | reverse complement strand
GGAAAAGCATTTATGAATCGTCCGTTTATGATTTCAGGCATCCGTGGGAAAACAGGGACAAGCGATTGAAAGCATGGTACCTGCTTCCCGGCGAACCTGTATTGCGGGCAAACGGTACCTATACGCCATTCCAATCGCATCCGGATTATAAAGCTACCAACATGGAAGCCATTGGAGGTGAAGGCGGAGGCGGCCGTAGCGGATACTGGTGTACCAAATCCGTAGAGATGGAATCTCTTTTCCAAAGCGGATTTCAGAACTGGATTATTTACCGCTATGCCGAAGCATTACTTTTCCTTGCTGAAAGTTTGAACGAATGTGAACCGGCCAATGATTCCATACGCTGGGCGATGGATGAAATACGAGTCAAAAGGGCCGGACTGCCTTCCGTGGCGCCTCTGCTCGGTAATCAAGCGGAAATGAGAAAAGTGATTTTCCATGAACGCCGGGTCGAATTAGTGAATGAAGACAAACGTTACTGGGATTTATTGCGTTGCAAACAGGCGGAGGTATATATGAATCCGCCGAACAATGTACTCTATGGCGTCAATTCCGATTTTCAGGCATACCAGGACAGTATGGGACATTGGGATTGTCAGAAAATTATTGCCGAACCGATTCGGTTTGATGCGACCAAAGGATATATCTGGCCCATCCCCCAAGCGGTGATGGATAGAAATTCGAATATCACACAATCCGATATCTGGAAATAGCGTTTATATGTCCTACAGGTCTTTGTTTTCGGACAAAACCTGTAGGACATTCTAATTCTAATAAATAGCATTCATAAATAAAACAAATTATTTCATGACAAACATATCACGAAGAAATTTTATCCGCTTGAGCGGAGCGGCAGCAGCAGGGCTGACCTTTAGTAGGATTCCGGCAATGGGTAATTCCCTGTCGCTTGACCCGAAGGGTATATCACTGTATAAGAAATTGGATCCGACATGGGTTAAATCGCTATACGAAAGAGGAAAACCGACAACGTATGCCAAATCACGCAATGAATTGCGCTATATTGGAATGCCTGTAGGCGGGATTAATGCAGGCGGCGTTTACTTAGGTGGCGACGGGCGTCTGTGGTTATGGGACATCTTTAACGATAACAGGGAAGGCGTCGAACCCAAAGTAATCAAGTGGAAACATCAGGCTAACAGTCGCGACATCCATTGTCGCGATGGGGCTTGCTATGTTGAACCGGCACAGGATATTCGTCCGCTGAAACAGGGCTTTGCGCTACGTTTTGAATATAGTGGAAAAACAGTTGTCAAACAACTTCAGGAGAAGGACTGGGACGATATACTTTTTGAAGCCGGTTATCCGGTGGGGGTTGTTCGTTACATCGACAACGCGCTTCCGGTGGAAGTCACTCTTCGCGCCTACTCACCGTTCATTCCTTTGGATGAGGACGATTCGGGTCTTCCGGCTACCATCCTGTCTTTTTCGTTTAAGAACACCGGAAACGCTCCGGTGAAAATTAGTGTTTCAGGCTGGTTGGAGAACCAGGTGGGCATCCATTCGGCGCAAGAGATAAAAGGACGGTTTGGGGCGCTCCTCAGCCGTCGTCGTAACCGGGTGGTCAGGCAGCCGGGATTAGTAGCCGTTGACGAAAGTTTGGTTATGCTGGAGAAAGCGGACGAGATGAAAGTACGCCCCGACTTCGGTACACTCTGTATCACAGCGCTTGATACGAACGCCCAAGGGTACGCTTCCTTAGACCCGGACGACTTATCCGCATTGTTCGACCATGCCACAGAAGATGAACGGGAGAAACCGGTACAGGAACACCTGACAGGAGCTGTGCAGTCTGTCGTGAGTTTACCGGTCGGAGCTTCCGTTTCGGCAGACTTCGCCATCAGTTGGTATTTCCCGAACCTGAAAATACATGATAAAATTAAAGATGCCGGCCAATACTATCAAACGCGCTTTGCCTCGGCCTTAGAAGTAGCACACTATATCCAAAAGCATTTTGAACGCTTATCATCTCAAACCCTGCTTTGGGCCGAAACATGGCAGGATTCTACTTTGCCACACTGGTTTCTGGAACGGACACTGATAAATATAGATACCTTGGCTACTTCCAATTGTCACCGTTTCAGCAGCGGACGTTTCTGGGCATGGGAGGGCGTGGGCGCCTGTCACGGGACCTGTACGCACGTTTGGCAATATGCCCAGGCGATGGGACGTATTTTCCCCGCCTTAGAACGCGACTGTCGCGAACGTACCGACCTTGGTATCGCCTTGCAGCCGGATGGCGGCATCATCTTCCGCGCCGAAATGGAATCGCGCCCCGCCATAGACGGACAGGCCGGAACCGTACTCCGGTGTTTTCGCGAACACCAGATGAGCGCTAACGACGCCTTCCTGCGGCGGAACTGGGAAAATATCAAAAAAGCGACACTGTTCATCCTCAATCAGGATAAAAATGGCGACGGCATGGAAGATACTCCGCTGGAGAATACGCTGGACGCCGTATGGGACGGTGAAATTGCATGGATCGTAGGACTTTGCATCGCCGCCGTAAAAGCCGGACAGCGCATGGCTGAAGAAGCGGGCGATACCGCTTTTGCTAAAACCTGCGCCGATTATGTGCGAAAAGGTAGCGCCAATATGGATAAATATCTTTTCAACGGCGAATACTACATCCACCGCCCCGACAAAGAAAAAGGGCGGGCGAAATTAGGTTCGTACAACACTTGCCATATCGATCAGGTTATGGGTCAATCGTGGGCTTATCAGGTCGGATTAGGGCAGATATTAGACAATAAGAAAGTACGCTCGGCTCTGAAATCATTATGGAATTACAATTTCACCTCCGATGTGGGGACTTATATCGAGACACATACAGGCGGTCGCGCTTATGCACTGCCCGGCGAAGGCGGTATGATTATGAATACCAACCCCGGAAACGAACCGAAACCTTATGGTGAGAATGAGACGTGGCAGTTGGGCTATTTTCATGAATGTATGACCGGCTTCGAATATGAGGTGGCGTCTCATTTGATTGCCGAGGGAATGACCGACGAAGGATTAACGATGGTTCGTTCTATACACGATCGCTATCATGCGGCGAAACGCAATCCTTACAACGAAATCGAATGCAGCGACCATTACGCCCGCGCTATGGCAAGTTATGGCGCTTTCATCACCGCCTGCGGATTTGAATACCACGGGCCAAAAGGCTACATGCGTTTTGCACCCAAATGGAACGCCGAAGACTTCAAAGCGCCATTCACCGCCGCCGAAGGATGGGGGAATTTCTCTCAAAAGCAGACGAATAAAGCGATAGAATGTATTCTTGAACCCAAATATGGACAAGTGCAATTAAACAGTTTTTCAGTTGATGCCCCGAAAGGCAAGAATCTGAAAACAGTCGAAATATCGGTTGGCGGTCAACCAATTCCTGCAAAGCTAAAACAGGAAGGGGTAAAAGTGACGATTAGCTTGCAAAATCGCATTACAGTAAAAAACGGGGAAAAACTGAACATGATTTTAAAATGAGATTACAAGGATGTTTACACCGGTGATTCGTACATGGATATTCTGGACTTTGTTTACAAGGAGATAGCTCTAACAAATGGAATTTTCATTTACTACAGAGGTTTCAATATGTATTTTTCTCACAAAAGTTTGCAATATGCAAACTTTTATATATCTTTGCGGTGTATTTAGAACTGCAGGGTCAGCAGGATAAAAACGACAAAGGTCTATGACAAATTTATTTGAAGCGATTAAAGCAATCGCGTACGAAAATCCGGCTGGGTTTACCGTCAAAATTCCAGAAATGGAATTTGTAACAAGTGGTTATGTTGCTGCTTATCTTGAAACGCAGAACTGTTTTGGCGATGCGGGATTAATGAAAGTACTCGAACATGCCGGGAAACACGAGAACATCGTGGGAGGCTGGCAGAACGAAGAAAAC
>JAISJX010000235.1 GCA_031261145.1 Tannerella sp. | reverse complement strand
TAATATGATTACCGGTTTAAACCCTAATACGTTAGGCAGATTGTAATTCCGCCTAACGCTTAATTGTTCATCCCATTCACTTCCCGATTTTTTTCAGCGCCTCTGCCAGGAAGTTCCACACTTTTCCGACCGATTCGATGCGCACGGCTTCGTCCGGGGAGTGTGGATGGCTTACGTCGGGGCCGAATGAAATCATATCCATGCCGGGATACGCTTCCTGAATGATACCGCATTCCAGTCCGGCATGGATTACCTTGACGGATGGTTTTTTGCCGTACAATGCCTGATAAGTTTCCTGCATGATGTTCAGTACCGGGGAGTTAATGTCCGGTTGCCAACCGCTATATGCGCCGCCGTATTCTACCTTCGCACCGGCCATGGAGAAAATGCTTTCCAAAGAAGAACAAAGCGCTTCTTTCCGGCTGTCGGACGAACTGCGAGCCAATATCTTAACCTCGACAAGTCCCTTGGACGACTTCACGATGGCCAGATTGGACGACGATTCCACCGTGTCGGGAAAATCGTGCAACATGCTTATGACCCCGTTCTGGCAACCTTCTATCGCATTAACCAGGTCATCCTGAATCTCTTCGGGTATCAGCGAGAGAGGCGGTTCGGTCATCTCCGCCGTAAAATGAATATCAGTCTCAATTCCGGCATATTCGGTTCTGTATAATTCCTGATAATCGGCCACTAATTCCCAGAGCGCCTCTATGTTACCGTGTGGTAACATCACGATAGCGGTTGCCTCGCGCGGAATGGCATTCCGCAAAGTGCCTCCTTCAATCGACGCCAGCCTCATGCCATAGTCGCGGATAGCTTCTTTCAGGAAACGAACCATCAGTTTGTTTGCATTGGCGCGCCCCAGGTGAATGTCTATGCCTGAATGCCCGCCTTTCAGCCCGGTAAGCGATATTTTCACGGGCACATCGCCTTCAATCAGCGGCGCGCCTTTTTTATACCGGAACGAGATATTCAAATCCGCTCCCCCGGCGCAGCCTGCGAAAAGCTCGCCTTCTTCTTCCGAATCGCAATTCAACAGGATACGCCCTTGCAGGAAACCCGCCTTCAACCCGAAAGCGCCGTCCATGCCGACTTCTTCATTGACGGTGAACAGTCCTTCTATCGGGCCGTGCTGAAGCGTCTTGTCGGCCAGTACAGCCAGCGTCAGCGCCACACCGATGCCATTATCGGCGCCGAGCGTCGTTTCGCGCGCCGTCACCCATTCGCCGTCGATGTAAGCATCAATCGGATCTTTTTCAAAATCGTGCGTCACGGTTCCGTTTTTCTGCGGCACCATGTCCAAATGCGATTGCAAAACGACTGTTTTACGGCCTTCAAAACCGGGGGTGGCGGGCTTGCGTATCAACACATTCCCTACCTCGTCTTGTTTAGTTTCCAAACCTTGCGCTTCGCCGAATGCAAGCACATACTTCGTGACGCCTTCCATGTGACCTGTCGGACGAGGAATCTGCGTTAAGTCATAAAAATAACTCCATACAGGTTGAGGACTGAGAGTTTTAATTTCTGCTGACATGTTGTTTAATTTTTAAATTGATATATAAGTTTGTTTAAGATAATTCCTTGACGGATTGATTTTTCCTGTTGACAACCGGTAAAGCGAAAATACCCGCTAAACCGCAAACAACCACCCACACCGTTTGAACGGTAAAGACAACCATCGCAAAAGCGCCTGCATCATTCTTGTTCACACCAAAATAAGTCAATGTTGCAATCACCATGAAATGCCATACCCCGATTCCTCCCTGCACCGGAACAGCCACGCCGATACTACTCATGACGAAAGCGATCAGGGCTATCCGCACGCCCAGGTCACGGGTAAAATCAAATGCAAAAAACGTGACATAAAAATAAAGGAAATAGCCACCCCAGATGAGGCAGGTTTCCACAAAGAAACGGGTTTTATGCTTCATTTTCCAAAGGCTCTGGATTCCTATCCAGATATTCTGTATAAACTCCTTTGTTTTCTGTATGATTTTCAGATGTTTCCACCGCGTAAACAACAACCAGAAGACAACAATGATTCCCCCGATAAACACATACGTCCAGACGGAACTCAGTATGGAATAAACGCCGTCCACAATCGTCGGGTTCTCCGAATAGAACTGGGAGAAAAAGTGGATGTTAAATGCAAAGACACAGCACGCGACAAGCGCGACCACCAGCGTATCCATCACCCTATCGACCAGCAATGTACCCAGTAGTTTGGAAAAAGACGTTTTCTCGTATTTCGTAATAATGCCGCATCGCCAAATCTCTCCGATACGGGGCAGCACCATATTGATGGCGTAGTTGCCGAGAACAGCCAGCACGTCATTCATCCTGCGCGACCTGACGCCCAGCGAATCAATCAACAATCCCCAACGGTAGCCCCGTGCAACATTCGCCCCCAGACCGAAGATCAACGAGAACAAAAGAATGTCATAACGAACACCTTTCTTGATGATATTCATCATTTCTTCCAAATCCTGATCCCGGTATAAGTACCAAAGTAACAGAAACCCTAATGCTAAGGGAACAACGATCCGGACTGTTTTACGAATAAATTGCTCAAAATTCATTTAATATATATGACTTTCTTAATAATTTTCTTATCTTTGTGGTCGCAAAGATACAAATAATTCTTTTAAAAACGTAATAAGTCATTGAAAACAGATGAGGATCATACGACCGAAGAAGGCTTTAGGACAACATTTCCTGAAAGACCTTGGAATTGCCCAGCGTATTGCGGAGACGTTAGACGCTTACCGCGGGCTACCTGTTCTGGAGATAGGGCCGGGCACGGGTGTTCTCACTCAGTTCTTAATGAATGAGGGGCACGACCTTTCCGTTGTAGAGGTGGACATGGAGTCGGTGGACTACCTGCGCCAACACTTTCCGGCGCTCGAAGGGCGTATCATCGCCGAAGATTTTCTGAGGCTTGACTTAACCGGACTTTATCCGGATGCGTTTTGCGTCATCGGCAATTATCCGTATCATATTTCCAGTCAGATATTTTTTAAAGTGCTTGATTACAGGGAACAAGTGGTTTGTTGTTCCGGGATGATTCAGAAAGAGGTCGCCGAACGGATCGCCGCTCCTCCCGGAAGCAGGACGTATGGGATTATCAGCGCTTTAATTCAACCCTGGTACGATGTCGAATACCTTTTTACCGTCAGTGAAGAGGTGTTCGACCCTCCGCCGAAAGTCAAAAGCGCCGTCATACGCATGATCCGGAACAACCGGAAGACCTTGGATTGCGATGAGGCGCTTTATAAACGGGTCGTTAAAACAGCTTTCAATCAGCGCCGTAAAATGCTGCGAAACTCCCTGAAGCCCCTGTTAGGGCAAGATTGCCCCGATTACGCTTTACCGGTTTTCAATAAGCGACCCGAACAACTGTCTGTAGAACAATTTGTTGAACTCACATTAATCGCCGGACGACACCTGAACAACGTAGCGGAATAAAGGGACAAACGGTGGTTATGTGATAAAAAAAGAATAGTCATCATGATTGAATTAACAAAAGAATATATTGAAGAGCTGAGAAATATCATCGAAGCTAAAGATGACGCCAAGGCCATCGCCATCCTGAAAGAACTCCATCCCGCTGATATTGCAGAGCTTTATCAGGAACTGGAACATCAGGAAGCCGTTTACCTCTACCTGCTGATGGACAGCGACAAAGCTGCCGACGTACTGATGGAGTTGGACGAGGAAGACCGTCGCAGGCTGTTGAAAGGTATGCCGAACGAGGTCATCGCCAAACTGTTTGTCAATAAGATGGACTCCGACGACGCGGTCGATTTGATGCGCGAATTAGACGAGGACACGCAGGAAGAAATCCTTTCGCACATCGAAGATGTAGAGCAGGCCGGCGATATTGTCGATCTGTTGAAGTATGACGAAGACACCGCCGGCGGTCTGATGGGCACGGAGATGATTGTGGTAAACGAGAACTGGAGTATGCCGCAATGTATCGAAGAGATGCGTAAACAGGCGGAGGACAAGGACGAGATATATAATGTATATGTGGTCGATGACGACGAACGGCTGCGCGGCGTGCTGCTGTTGCAGAAACTTATCACCAACCCGTCCGTATCGAAGATTAAGCACGTGATGCAGAAAGACCCGGTCTTTGCGCACGACAGCGACAGTATCGAAGAGGTGGTCGAGTCGATTACCAAATACGACCTGGTCGCGCTGCCGGTAGTGGATAGCATCGGGCGATTGGTCGGCCATATCACGGTGGACGATGTGATGGACGAGATTCAGGAACAACACGAACGTGATTATCAGTTGGCTTCCGGTATCTCGCAGGATGTGGAATCGTCGGATAATGTGTTCGTACAGACCATCGCCCGCCTGCCCTGGTTATTCATCGGGGTGATTGGCGGATTGAGCAATTCAAAGATTCTGGGAAACTTCGAGATTGGTTTTGCAAATAATCCGAAGATGGCGCTGTTCATTCCGCTGATTGGCGGTACGGGCGGGAATGTCGGTATTCAGGCGTCCGCCATCGTTGTACAGGGATTGGCGAATAATTCACTTAAAAACAGCAAAATATTCAAACTGGTTTTAAAAGAAACTTCCGTGTCGCTGATTAATGCGTCGGTTATCAGTTTGCTTGTTTTTATCTATAATTTTTTCACGCTGGGCGACCAGAATATTACCATATCCGTTTCGGCAAGTTTGTTTTCCGTTGTGATATTTGCCAGCATCTTCGGGACAGTTGTCCCGATGTTGTTAGACCGGCTTCATATCGACCCGGCGCTTGCGACCGGGCCGTTTATCACCATTACCAACGACATTATCGGGATGTTGATTTAT
>JAISJX010000214.1 GCA_031261145.1 Tannerella sp. | reverse complement strand
AAAAAGGAGATGAGGCAAATGAAACGGTTTTGCAGGAAAAACGCGATGAAGCCCGCGACCAATTGACGAGATACCGCGATTCGCATCTGTTTGCCGGTCGTACCGACGTACGTTATCTTTCGGTGATATTCATCGGCAAAGACAAATACGAGATAAAAGAACTGTAAGGGTACACCTGTGTGTGTTCCCTGCAAGATGTTTGGATTCCCCTTTACTCCCCCCGTTAGGAAACGAGGGAGTAGTGGTCTTCCGTTTTTAACGGTCATTATTCGTATTGTTCGGAAACAATGGAAAGCCGAAATCTGGGATAAGGATAGACCGTTCGATCTTGAATATCAATAGAACCATGTTATACCGCCAGACCTTTTGTCCGCAGGCCATTAACGTGCGGCGTTTTCTTTTTTCTTTCTATCGAATTTAATTTTCACCAAGATAGTCATGGCTAAGCGGAGGAGACTTCGCGGAATGATTTTGATAAGAAGAATAAGGCAATTATTCCCGAATCCGTTGACGCCGACGGCCCGGTCTTTCCGGAGCAATTTGTCGCCCAGCCGGACGATTGTTTGCGGTTTGGCCAAACTCATGCCCATGTCGGGCAGGTTTTGGGTCATGCTGGTTTGGACAAATCCGGGACAGACGGCCGAAATGCCGATATGATAGGGCTTACATTCGATACGGATGGATTCCGTGAAGCTGAGTACGAAGGCTTTGGAGGCAAAGTACAGCGCATAATAAGGGCAGGGTTCATACGCGGCCATGGAAGCGATATTGAGGATACGTCCCTTTTTGTTTTCCTTAAAGAGCGGGATCACCTGATGGCAAAAATAAACCAGCGCCTTGATATTAAGGTCTAATATCGTGGCGACTTTTTCTTTTTCCTGAAGGGCTAATTCGCCGCCTGCGCAGGCTCCGGCATTGTTTATCAGCGTATCCACCGGTACGTTATTTTCCCGTATCCACTGCATCACGCGGTCTATATTTTCCAGTTGCGTGAGATCGTAACCGAACACTTTCACTTCGATTCCGTACCGGGAGACAAGGTCGCTGCTTATTTCATTCAGCGTATCCAAACTCCGGGCAACGAGAATCAGGTTCGTCTTCCGGGCGGCGTAAAAATACGCAAACTCTTTTCCGATGCCGCCGGATGCGCCTGTAATTAATGTATAGCTCATAATCGTTTCTTAATGTAGTCTGCTGACTTGTTTTACGCCTTTCACAGCTTTGATTTTTTTGATTAATTTCTCCACCGCCACGGCATCTTTCAGTTGCACGGTGATGTCTCCCTGGAAAAGACCGTCCACGGAATCAATGTTTATCGAGCGCAACGACATATCGCTTTCCTTTGAAATGACGGAGGAGATATTGGTCACGATTGCGATGTCGTCCAGCCCGATTACGCGCAGGGTAACGCTGTATCCGCTATTGCCTTTGCCGCTCCAGCGCGCCTGGATGATGCGGTAGCCGAAACGGCTGAACATCTCCTGCGCATTGGGACAATTCATCCGGTGGATTTTAATTCCCTGTGTCGAAACGAAACCAAAAACCTGGTCGCCATAGATGGGATTGCAACATTTGGCCAGCTTATATTCAATGCCTGTCAGGTTTTTATCAATGACCAAGACATCCTGTGAAGACGTTTCTTCGGTTTTCACGGGCGCGATAAATTCTTCGGCGCTGCGTGTCTCAAGATGTTCGAGCGTTTCTTTTTCTTTCCGTTCGAGTTCGACGTATTCGTCAATAACATTGTTGGCATCTAACCGTTCCTCGGCTATCTCGGTGTAGAAATCGGTAATCGTTTTGAACCCTTTCTTCTTGATATAGCGCATGAAAACAGCTTCATCGACTTCTATTTTCCGATTTTTGAGGCGCCGTTGCAAAAGCTCTTTGGCATATTCGACGGCTTTGGCGGATTCTTCGCGGAGCGCCTGTTTAATCTTGTTCCGGGCTTTGGAAGTGGCGATAAACGACAGCCAGTCCTGTTTGGGTTTCTGGGCGGCAGAGGTGATGATTTCTACGGTGTCGCCGTTGTTCAGCACGTACCGGATGGGTCCATTTTTCCCGTTTACCCGCCCGGATACGCACCGGCTGCCTACCTGCGAATGGATGGCAAAGGCGAAATCAAGCACGGTCGCGCCCTTTCCCAGCTTGATTAACTTGCCGACAGGGGTAAATACATAGATTTCGTCCTGGTAAAGATCCATTCTGAACTCTTTCATCGTATCCATCGGGTTGGCGTTTTGCGTTTCCAGCAGGGCGCGTACGTCGTTCATAAACTCATCCCATCCATGTTCGCCCTTGATACCCTTATATTTCCAGTGCGCCGCTAATCCCCGTTCGGCAACCTCGTCCATGCGTTTCGTGCGGATTTGTACTTCCACCCAACGGTTCTGCTGGCCTAACACGGTGATGTGCAGACTTTCGTATCCGTTGTTTTTGGGAATGGAAATCCAGTCCCTCATCCGGTTCGGGTTGGGCTGGTACATATCGGTGATGATGGAAAAAGCCTGCCAGCAGTCCGACCGTTCTTTTTCCAGCGGCGTGTCAAGAATCACACGGATGGCGAACAGATCGTAAATCCCCTCAAATTCAACATTCTGTTTTTTCAGTTTATTGTTGATGGAATGAATCGATTTAGTCCGTCCCTTGATGTCAAAATGAAGACCGGCAGCTTCGAGATTCTTTTTGACCGGTTCAATAAATGTATCAATGTAAGCATCCCGTGAACGCTTGGTTTCGTTCAACTTCTCCTTGATATACTGGTACTGCTCCGGGTTGGTATATTTGAGCGATAAATCTTCAAATTCGCTTTTGATTTTATACAACCCCAGCCGGTGAGCCAGCGGCGCATAGAGAAAAGACACCTCCGTGGCCAATTGAAGGCGGTTTTTCTCATCCCGAATCTCTTTGCCCATGCGCATCAGGCAAAGCCGGTCGGCAATCATCAGCAAAATGACCCGTATATCTTCGGCAAACGAGAACAGCAGGTGATGGTAATTTTCGGAATCAATGGACGTCGTATGGGTATATAAACCGGACGTTTTCAACAGGCGGCTGATCAGAAGCGATACGTCTGCGTCGAAAGCCTCCTCCACCTCATTGAGGCTGACAGCCCCCTGGGATACGGGCGGAACGAGCAGCGCCGCAATGACCGCCGAACGCTTCAATCCGATATCCGAAACGGCTATCAAAGCCGTATGTATATTTTTCAGGAGGCCGTTGATGCCATTCTGATCCCGGCTGTAACAATCCAGCGAAACACTCCGCCTCATCAAGGCTTTCATCTTCGGATGGTCTTCTTTTTCAAGACATGAAGACAGATTTGACAGCAGTAACCGGTAAGCAGAAAAAAAGTCTTTTTTCTCTTCCGGCGTGAAAAATGAAACTTTCTCCATCGTTGTTTAGTTTTTGACGGGGTAAAAATATTATTTTTCTTGCAACAAACAGCTATTTTATTTGATAAATATTGTATATTTGCCGTAAATCATAAAAAACAGGTATGGAACCAACAACCAACGACCGGCAATTCTTGTCGGAGAAGCATATTTCGGTAGCTCAGTTAGAGGAGCAATTAGCCTATTTTGAGAAGGGTTTTCCTTTTCTTAATGTGACGGCATCTGCGTCTGTTCAAAGAGGAATCAGCGTCATTCCCGACGAACAGCGGAACGCTTATGCGAAAATCTGGGACGATTATCCGGCCCAGGGCAGGACGATTCTTAAATTTGTCCCGGCTTCGGGAGCGGCAAGCCGTATGTTTAAGGATTTGTTCGCCTTCCTTTCGGCCCCATATAACGCCCCGGCTTCGGAGTTTGAAAAGGATTTTTTTGATGGAATCACCCGTTTTGCATTCTATGAAGCCCTGAACAGGTCTTGCCTCGAAATGAAAGGGAAAGACATTCCGTCGTTGATAGCCGGCGGGGAATATAAGGCGATTGTGTCGGCGCTGCTGGAAAAGGACGGGCTGGGATATGGTTCCCTGCCAAAAGGAGCGCTGCTGTTTCATGATTACCGGGAAGGAGCGCGGACGGCTGTCGAGGAACATTTGGTGGAAGGAGCGCTTTATGCAAAAGACAGGGAGGGAAACGTCCGTATTCATCTGACGGTATCGCCTGAACACCAGGCATTGTTTGAACGCTTAGTCGAAGAAAAATGTCCGGTTTACGAGCGGAAATTCGGGGTAAAATATACGATTTCGTTCAGTTGCCAGCAATCGGATACGGATACGATTGCGGTGGACGTGAATAATGAGCCGTTCCGCGAGGCGGACGGGACGTTGCTGTTCCGTCCGGGAGGACATGGCGCATTGATTGGCAACCTGAACCGGGTGGATGCCGATGTGGTTTTTATCAAGAATATAGATAATGTAGTGCCGGATCACCTCAAAGAGGTGGTGGTCACGTACAAAAAAGCGCTTGCCGGTCTGTTGGTTTCCCTGCAAGAACGCATTTTCAAGTATTTGGCGCTGATCGAGAGCGGCGGATATACGCATGAGCAGATGGAGGAAATGATTTATTTCCTGCAAGATGAGTTGTACATTAAGAACCCGGAAACGAAGTTCCTGGAAGATGTGGAACTGATTCTGTATATCAAGCAGAAACTGTTGCGTCCGTTGCGTGTCTGCGGAATGGTGCGGAACACCGGCGAAGCGGGCGGCGGGCCTTTCCTCGCAGTCAATCGGGACGGAACCATTTCGCCACAGGTAGTCGAAAGCCAGCAGATAGACATGAACGACCCGGATAAAAAAGCTATCTATGAGAAAGGTACCCATTTCAACCCGGTCGATTTGGTGTGCGCCTTGAAAAGGCCGGACGGAACGAAGTATAACCTGCCGGATTTTGTGGATAAAAATACGGGCTTTATCTCCCTGAAAAGCAAGGATGGACGCGCATTGAAAGCCCTGGAACTGCCCGGCTTATGGAACGGTTCGATGAGCGACTGGAACACGGTATTTGTAGAAGTGCCCATCGAAACGTTCGATCCGGTCAAAACAGTGAATGACTTGCTCAGACCACAACATGGGGAATGAGGAATCGGTATGTGTTTGGCAAGGGGGCAAGCCCCCTTGTTGGTGTCGGCATGTCCCCCGCTCGTTCGGACGAGATTCCATCTCGTTCGGTCTATCTCCTGAGATTCCATCTCAGGAACATGGCAGGTCGGAACCTGCCGGGATAGCAGGAACGAGGTATGAACCTCGTCCCAACGCACGGGTGCACGGTACACGATTTGGAACATCCCTCACCGTGTACCGTGCACCTTTGCACCGTGTACCCAATTCCCCTTGCCTGCGGAGAGGTCATTTTTTTGAATCTTTAATCATTTTTTGCTTGTATCTCAAAATAATTCATTATATTTGCGCCATTAATAGATAGATGTAATGATTGCTACCGTAACATATCCTTCTTCCGTTTCACTGCCGGCGGCGCCCTTCGGTTCCACTAATAGTGAAAGATTGTTAAGGTGGGGGGGGGGAATCCC
>JAISJX010000184.1 GCA_031261145.1 Tannerella sp. | reverse complement strand
CCTTACATGGGCGAGGACAGCGTAAAGCCTTTTTTGGACTACAACGGTTGGGTGATTTTGTTGGCATTGACATCCAATAAAAGTTCCCGCGATTTTCAATTGGCCGAAGACGCGGACGGCGAACGGTTGTTTGAAAAAGTACTAAGGAAATCGAAAGAATGGGCGACCGACGAACAGATGATGTATGTCGTTGGCGCGACACAGGGCGAAACATTTCTGGAGATCCGCAAAATCGTGCCCGACCATTTTCTGTTGGTTCCGGGAATCGGCGCTCAAGGCGGCTCTTTGGAAGACGTTTGCAAGTATGGGATGAATTCGCAATGCGGTTTGATAGTAAATGCGTCCCGTTCAATCATTTATGCCGATAAAACCGAGGCATTTGCAGACGCAGCACGCCGTGAAGCAGAAAAAATGCAAAAAGAAATGCGCGAATATTTAATATCTTTGGGTTTAATTCCCCGCCACTTGTGGTGAGATTGTAATAAAATTATTATTTGATACCCCGTTGCTTGCAGCGGGGCGCTTCACTAAAATAATTCTGAAAAAATAGGCGTTACAGAAAATTATTACTATTTTTGTATGTTTTTTCGCTGAAGCACGGTGATGAGACAAAATTAGAGGCAAAATCCATCAGGAGAAAAACTGCTTGTTTTTGCCGGAGTGACATAATTAAAGAATACGCAGATAAGAAATTATGGAGTTTTCAGCTCAACAGATAGCGAGCTTCCTTAACGGAACAGTCGAGGGTAATCCCGATGCAAAAGTAAACGCTTTTTCAAAAATTGAAGAAGGCAAACCGGGTACTCTTTCATTTCTGGCAAACCCCAAGTACGAACATTATATATATCAGACCCAGGCAAGCATTGTCTTGGTGAATGCTGATTTTGTCCCGTCCGGTTCCATTCAGGCGACGCTTGTCAAAGTTCCTAACGCCTACCTTGCGCTGGCTACATTATTAAATATAGTGGAACAGTCCAAGCCCAAAAAGACGGGCATTGACTCCACTGCATTTATCGCAAGTTCGGCGACCGTCGGCGAAAACGGTTATGTCGGGACTATGGCATACATCGGCGAACAGTCCGTCATCGGGAAAAACTGCCTCATCTATCCGCACGCTTACATCGGCGACCGTGTGAAGGTTGGCGATAATGTACTCATCTATCCGCATGTGACTATTTACGACGATTGCGTCATCGGTAACAATTGCATTCTGCAAGCCGGTTCCGTGATTGGCTCGGATGGTTTTGGTTTCGCGCCGGAAGGTGAAGAATATCATAAAATCCCTCAGATGGGAAATGTGGTGTTGGAAGACGATGTGGAGATTGGCGCAAATACGACTATCGACCGGGCGGTGATGGATTCAACCCGGATCCACCGGGGTGTAAAGTTGGATAATTTGGTACATATTGCTCACAATGTAGAAGTTGGCGATAACACGGTTATGGCGGCGCAAGTCGGACTGGCCGGTTCGACCAAAGTCGGCAAGCATTGTATGTTTGGCGGACAGGTCGGAATCGCCGGACATGTTCAGATAGGCGACCATGTGAATATTGCCGCCCAATCGGGCGTTATGCGGAACATCCCCCAACCTGCAAACTTGTTGGGAAGTCCGGCATTGCCGTTGAAAGACAGCCTTCGTTCGAGCGCGATATTCGCCAAACTGCCGGAGATGTACCGCACGCTGTATCAATTACAGAAAGAAGTGGATGAATTGAAAAAAGGAAAACAATAAAAAAAAGAGAAATAACTATGCACAAACAGCAAACGCTTGCCTCCTCATTTTCATTGCAAGGAAAAGGATTGCATACAGGATTGGATATTCATATTACATTTAATCCTGCGCCCGATAATTACGGATATAAAATAAAGCGCATAGACCTTGAAGGTCAGCCCATTATTGACGCATTAGCTGAAAATGTAATCAACACGCAACGAGGTACGGTCGTAGCTAAAAACGATGTGCAAATCAGTACGATAGAACATGCGATGGCTGCATTATATGCGTGGGAAATAGACAATTGCCTTATCGAGGTGGATGCGCCGGAATTTCCTATTCTGGATGGCAGCGCTCGTTTTTTCTCGGAAGGAATCGAAAAAGTGGGTATCGTCGAACAAAATGCGCCGAAGGATTATTATATCGTACGGCATAAGATTGAAGTGACGGACGAGAAAACAAATTCGTCTATCGTGATTCTTCCCGATAACAAATTCAGCATAGACGTGTTGATTTCATTTGATTCGCCCGTCTTGTCCAACCAATACGCTTCGATGGACGATTTGCACGAGTTTCCGTCTGGCATGGCAGCTTCGCGTACTTTTGTGTTTGTCCGCGAAGTAGAAATGCTCCGGCAAAACAACCTTATCAAAGGGGGCGATTTGGATAACGCCATCGTTATTTATGACCAGGCCATGCCGCAGGAGAATTTAGACCGGCTGGCGGGCGAGGTCGGACTTATTCATCGGGATGTGAACGATTTGGGATATATCACGCCATTGGTTTATGACAACGAACCGGCGCGCCACAAGTTGATTGATGTGCTGGGCGACATGGCGTTAATCGGGAAATCCATCCGCGGGCATATCATTGCCACCCGTCCGGGACATAAAATCAATAATCAACTGGCCCGGAAGATACGCAAAGATATCAAACAGAACGAAGTGCAGATTCCGATTTATCAACCGGAAATCCCTCCCGTCATGGATATTAATCGCATCCTGAAATTACTTCCGCACCGGTATCCTTTCCTGCTTGTCGATAAGATAATTGAGATCGGCGGGAATCATATTGTCGGAATTAAAAATGTGACAGTCAATGAACCATTCTTCCAGGGGCATTTCCCGCAAGAACCGGTAATGCCGGGCGTCCTGTTGGTGGAAGCGATGGCCCAAACGGGTGGACTGCTTATTCTTAACTCGGTTGATGAACCGGAACGCTATTCCACCTATTTTATGAAAATCGATGGGGTTAAGTTTCGCCAGAAAGTCATACCGGGCGATACGCTTATCTTCCGGCTCGAACTAATAAGTCCCATACGCCGGGGTATATCCACTATGAAAGGATACGCTTTCGTCGGAGAGAAAATAATCTGTGAAGCCGAATTTATGGCACAAATCATAAAAAATAAATAAAAACATGTATTCTAATTTAGCCGTCATTCATCCTGAAGCCAATATAGGAAAAAATGTAACTATCGACCCTTTTGTCGTTATTGAAAAAGACGTCGTTATCGGAGATAATTGCCGTATTTACGCACATGCAACGATCCTTGACGGAGCGCGCATCGGTAATAATTGCCAAGTGTTTCCGGGCGCAGTCGTTGCAGGCATCCCGCAGGATTTAAAATTCAAAGGCGAGACATCCACTGCGGAGATTGGAAACAATACAACCATCCGCGAGTGTGTAACCATTAACCGCGGAACGGCGGCTAAAGAAAAAACCATTGTGGGAAATTATTGCCTCATCATGGCGTATTCGCACATTGCACACGATTGTCTGCTGAAGGATAATGTGATTATCGGGAACGCCTCCCAGTTGGCCGGCGAAGTGGAGGTGGACGATTATGCCATCGTCAGCGGCGGCTCATTGATCCACCAGTTTACACGAATCTCCAAACATGTGATGATTCAGGGCGGTTCGCGCGTTGGGAAAGACATTCCTCCTTACACGCTCATCGGACGAGACCCCATCGCATACTGCGGGATTAACATTGTCGGACTGCGTCGCCGGGGATTTACCAACGACCAGGTCTATCTGATTCAGGATATTTACCGCACGCTCTATACGCGCGGACTCAATATTACGGATGCAATTACTTGTATCGAAACAGATTACGAATCATGTGAGGAACGGAACCTGATACTTGATTTCATCAAGACCTCTAAACGGGGAATCGTCAAAGGTTCTATTGATGAATAAAAAAAACAGGCGAATTTTTGGGTATTTGATATTCTTTTTTTATTTTTGAGCCAATAAAACAGTAACAAGTATGATATATAAATTTTTGATTCTTTCTGATGAAGTGAATAACTTCAAACGTGAAATAGAAATAAGTCCCGAAGCCACTTTTTGGGATTTGCACAGTGCAATTTTGGATGCAACCAACTTTAGTCGCAACGAAATAAGTTCATTCTTTATCTGCGATGACAATTGGCGGAAAAAGACCGAGGTCACATTATTTGATATGGGCGCGTCTTCCGAAGTAGATACCTTCCTCATGGAAAATACCCGTCTGGAAGAATTGCTGGAAGAGGAACACCAGAAACTCATCTACGTATTCGACAATATGCTGGAACGCTCCTTTTTTATTGATTTGATAGAAATTGTTCCGGGCCGGAATGTAGATAAGCCTGTTTGTTCGTTAGAGGTCGGTCAGCCTCCGGTGCAAACGGTTTCGATGGAAGAAGTCGAAAAGCGGGTGGATAATTTCACCGTTAGCGACGATTTCTACGGCGATTCGGAATACAGCGATGACGAATTGGACTTGGACGATATGGTAAGTTTTGATCCGGAAACCATGGACGGCTTATATGAGGATGAGCGTTTTTAAATGAATACATTGCTTGTACTTCTCGGCCCGACCGGCGTTGGAAAAACAGCGCTGAGTCTTCAAATCGCCGAAAAGTATCATGCGCCTGTCGTTTCTGCCGATTCCCGTCAGTTGTATAAGGAGTTAGTCATTGGGACAGCGGCTCCTGCGCCGTCCCAGTTGGCTCAAGTCAAGCATTATATGGTGGGGACGCTTGCGTTGACGGATTATTACAGCGCCAGCCGGTATGAGGAAAATGTCTTGTCCCTTTTGCAGGAAATCTATCAAACACATCCGACCGTTGTATTGACAGGTGGTTCCATGATGTACATCGACGCCATCTGCGGGGGGATTGATGATATCCCGACCGTCACGCCCGGCATCCGGGAAGCGCTCTGGAAACAATTTGAACAAGAAGGACTTGCCGCCATTCTACAGGAATTGAAAGAAAAAGACCCTCTTCATTACGAAGAAGTGGACCGGATGAATCATAAACGGGTCATTCACGCTGTC
This sequence comes from Tannerella sp., assembly GCA_031261145.1. The sequence continues at coordinate 74 of JAISJX010000184.1, read as the reverse complement.
GAAATCTGCCGGATGACAAACCAACCTTATTCATCGTTCCGCACGCACCGTAAAAAAGAACGTCCCTTCCGGAT
>JAISJX010000175.1 GCA_031261145.1 Tannerella sp. | reverse complement strand
AATATAGACGCCTATTTCCGGAAACAATATCCTTCATTTACGCGCGAAGATGTAAATTACCGGCTTGAAGAACCGGAAGAACTGGCAGAAATTAACTATACATCAGGCACAACCGGTTTTTCAAAAGGGGTCATGCTCCCTTACCGGAGCTTATGGAACAATACGCAGTATGCTGCTGATTGTTTGGAATTTATACATTCAGGCGACCATTTCGTTTCCATGTTGCCGATGGCGCATACCTACGGACTGGCTTTTGAGATTCTGAACGGGATTAATAAAGGCTGTCACATTCATTTCCTGCCCCGTATCCCGACACCGAAATTGATCACGGAAAGCTTCGCCGTCATCCGGCCCAACTTAATCATCGCCGTGCCGATAATCATTGAAAAAATTGTCAAAAACAATATTTTCCCGATGCTCGAAAAGCCCGCGATGAAGGTTTTATACAAGATTCCTCCATTCAGATGGCTGATAAACAAAAAAATACTCAAGGAACTTAATAAGGCTTTCGGGGGAAACTTCTTTGAAATCGTGATTGGCGGCGCTGCGTTAAACAAAGAAATCGAGGTGTTCCTGAAATCCATTGGCTTCCGCTATACAACGGGGTACGGAATGACGGAATGTGGCCCGTTAATCGCTTACGAACAATGGGATACATTCCGGCAAGGTTCGGTGGGACGAATTATAGACCGGATGGAAGTACAGATTGATTCCTCCGATCCCGAACATGTAACGGGCGAAATTTTAGTGCGCGGAATGAACAAGATGTTAGGCTATTACAAAAATCCCGAAGCGACTGCCGAAATCATGTTGCCGGACGGATGGATGCGTACCGGCGATTTGGGAACTATCGACAAAGACGGCTTCCTGTTTATCCGCGGTCGTAGCAAAGCGCTGATACTAAGCTCCAACGGACAAAATATCTATCCCGAAGAGATTGAGTGTATTTTAAATAATTTCCCCTACGTATCCGAATCTTTGGTCGTATCAAAGGAGGAAAAATTGGTTGCGTTAGTCTATCCGGAATGGGAACAGGCAAAGGAACATAATCTATCCGACGATGATATCCAGGCCATTATGGAGAAGCATTTAGTCCATCTGAATCAAAAAATTCCGGCTTACAGCAAAATTTCAAGCATCCAGATCCGGAAAGAAAATTTTGAAAGGACGCCGAAACAAAGCATCAAACGATTCCTTTATCAATAAGAATCTGTTCTACAACTTTTTCGGGTGTTTCAACAACCGTCCATAAAGCGGCTTGTTGCGGGCTGGTATTCGAAATGGCGAATTGTTCGTCTATTGCACGGCGAAACATGGCTAATAACGGGTCGTAATAATGGTTTGTGTTTAAGATTACTACCGGATGATGATAGAGACCCAACTGCTTCCATGTGATGATTTCCAGCAGTTCCTCCAGCGTGCCGTAACCGCCGGGCAAGGCAATGGCGGCATCCGACAAGGCGGCCATCCGTTGCTTGCGTTCGTGCATCGTTTCCACCTCAATCAGTTCGGTCAATCCCTGATGACACCAGCCATGTTCCAACATGAAACGGGGGATTACGCCGGTCACCGCGCCGCCGTTTTGCAGGACTGCATCCGATACGGTTCGCATCAAACCCGTCGAACCGGCCCCGTTAATCACCCGCAATCCCCTACTCCCCAATATGATGCCTAATTTTTCCGCCGCATCCGTATAGACCGGGTCGATTTTCGCACTCGACGCGCAATAAATACAAACCGACCGGAATTTGTTTTTCTCATTCATTATAATGCAGTTATCTGTTTATTCTTCTATCCGTTTTTCATAAGCCACCCGATCATTCCCATCCCGCAAAATGATTCGTCCGCAATACGAAAAGCCATTCTTTTCCAACGCTTTCCGCATCGGAACATTGTCTTTATGAGTATCTATCTTAAAACTATGTATGTTCTTTTGGAGAGCCATCTTTTCCACTTCCCGAAAGAGACAGGAGGCCGTTCCTTTCTGTTTACGCCGGTTATCCACCGCTATCCGGTGAACGACCACAAACTCGCCGGTACTCAGCCATTCACCTTCGTAAATCCGGTCGTACGTCGGCTCGTCGTTGAAAATCACAGCCGAGGTAGCAATCACAGCATCGCCATCCGTCAAAACGCAGGCATTCCCATTCCGGATATCCTGCCGGATGATGTCAGGCGTCGGATAACCGTTCTGCCACTGATTGACTCCCAATACCTTCAGCGCCTCCTGCGCCTGGTGAATAATTTCCATCATCGCCGCCACATCCGCAAGCGTAGCCGGACGAAATTGTATTTTCGTCGGGATGGAATCCTTTTCTTCCGTTATTTCTTTGATAATGACCATATTTTTATCTATTGAGCGCTTTTTGCTTTCGTAACGCAACACAAATATATACATTATTTTGAAAAGTAACCTTTTTGGAGATTATTTCCTTCGCTCGAAATATTTTCCATTTCACTTGTCTTGTCACATATTATTACTACATTTGCGACAGAATAAATGTTCAATAACAGCCTTTGCAAAAGCAATCTGGGAATATTGACTTAACCGTGGATTTGCTGTTGAATTTATTCGGCAAGATTTCAAATAATGAAGGAAATTTAAAACTGCAATGATAAGAAAAGTTTTTAAAGGCAAGCAAAATGCGCTCCGCGTGAAAGAACCGATGGAACTGATGACCTTTCTCGGCATCCATTTCAACGGGAAAAGCCGTAGTGACCTCAAATTCATGCTTTCACACAAACAAGTGTGTGTAAACGGCGCTCCTGTTTTGCGTTTCGACCATCCGCTTTTGGAGGGCGACACGATCACCTTTACGACAGGCAAAGTGGAGCATGAACTCAGACATCCTAAGCTGAAAATCATGTATGAAGACGACTATCTCATTGTGGTTGAGAAGGAAGAGGGGCTACTCTCGGTGGCGACCGGCATGGGCAGGGAAGAGACGACGGCGTTCAGCCTTCTTGCAGACTACCAAAAAGAGAAAAATCCGCGTAACCGCCTGTTTATCGTGCATCGCATCGACCGTGAGACCTCCGGCGTGATGATGTTTGTCAAAACCCGTGAAGCGCAAGAGGTATTGAGGGATAACTGGAACGAAAGCGTCACCGAGCGGGTATATATTGCTGTGGTAGAAGGCGCTCCGAAGAGAACGGAAGACACGGTTGTTTCATACCTGCACGAGGACAGGTCGTTCAGAGTTCACTCCAACCAAAAAGATGACGGCAGGGGAAAAGAAGCCATTACCCATTACCGCGTCATCCGCCAGAACGACCGCTACGCCATGCTGAAAGTGGAACTTGACACGGGCCGGAAAAATCAAATCCGCGTGCACATGCAGGATATCGGGCATCCCATCGTTGGCGACCTGAAATACGGCGCATCGTCCTCGCCAATAGGCCGTATCGGACTGCACGCGCAGGTTTTGGCGTTCGTTCACCCCATAACGAAAGAGATACTGCGGTTTGAAACGCCGATACCGAAAAAGTTTAACGCATTGTTTGACAGGAAATAAAAGGATGGACAATTCCTAACATCCCACTATCGTTATCGTTTTATCCCCCATCGTTTCCGTTTTGAGATATATTTTAGTTTCCCAATCTATATTAATCCGGCGGTCGAATATAATCAGCCAGCCCTCTTTGACGCCCAATGAGTCCATATAGCCGAGGAGTTGAGAATAGCTGTTTTCTTCCGTTTTGGAACTGCGGCGGAGTTTTAGTTCGATGGGGTATTTCCGCCCTTTAAACTCCACACACAAGTCCAGGCGTCTGTATCCGGCGGCAAACTCGCGGATGATCCGTCCGCCACCGTTGACCACCCGTTGCAGGAAAGCCTGTAAAATAAGATGAGGCGCTGCTTCTTTATATTTGTAGCGTTCTATCCAGATTTCGCTGTTTTCGCGCCAGAACACTTGAAAATCCTGTAAAAGCATCGTCACATCTATGCGTCCGTTTTTCAGGTAATGGGGCATTTGATAAGGATAGTTACTTTCTCCCAAGTCTTTTTGTGAATCGGCGCTTAATGTTCGGATGATTACCTCGGCATAGATTGGGTTGGATGGCATGATTACTCCGTTGTCTTCCCGTATCAAACCAAGGTCTGTGGTATAGCGGTAGTCGTCCGATTGTGAGTCAATTTCCGACAACTCGCCGATGATGACCGGTTCCATCACCCGCCGCACCCGCTCTTCTTTGAGACGTTCCAGCAGGCTGTCGATGTGTGTGTCGCGCCGCAGGATGATGGTTTGAATGGCTTTATCCACTAAATCAGCAGTTACCGGCTTGGTGTAATCGGTTTGAAGTATTTCAACTATTACTTCACAGACAATGGCATTGACTAACCACGGTTGCCCTTGCGTTTGCTGATATATCAGTTCAATCGCTTCCGGTTCGAACACCTGTCCGGTTTCAATAGTATGTTGGTTGTACAATTCTGCTATTTCGTCTTTTGTGAAATTACGAAGAGTCAATGATTTTTTCACAATATTAAAAGGGCTTGCACTACCCAAGGTCTCGCTGTCGGGACGAATTTTCGCTTTGAAATCGCGTATATTGCGCATACCCACCAATGCAACGGATTGTACAAACGGCGTCTGGCTTCGCGTATTGTACCCATTCCGCAACTGACGGAGAAAGGAAATCAGTGTGCCCTCGCTCAAGCAATCGGCTTCGTCAAAAAGAATAATCAATGGTTTGTCTAATGACATACAAAAGAACGTCAGTTCCCGCAACAATACTAATGCATAATTATTGCCGCTTATATTTTTCGCAAATTCTTCCCTGTGGGGAATATTTGAAAATAACAAAGCAGTCGCAATGCCATCTACTATCGCCGGAATACCTTTTTCCGGTTCTATGATCCCCTGTGCCACTTCCAACGAACAATACAGCGCATAATACTGTCCTTCGCGGTTGAGACGTTTAGCCAAATCGAGCAGAAAAGTGGTTTTGCCGCTCTGACGGGCGGCATGAATCACAAAATACTGTTTCTGGTTAATCAGATCGCTTATTCCTGTCAACCGCGACGAAGCCTCTATCATATAATGCTCGGCGGCATTACAAGGCCCTGCTACAATAAAATATCGTGCCATAATTTCAAAATTTCCACAAAGATAGGTAAATCAATTGACAATTGATAATTAACAATTGAAAATTATTCCATTTTCCTTTCTGTTTCAATTGTCAATTGATTTTGCAGATTCTTTCGTAAAACATGATGATAGAATGATTCATTTGCGTATTTTTTGCTGTAAAAAATTTATTGTCATGACAACGGTAGTTATTGAATTAATATAATTTTTCACATTCACGTAAACAAACCTTTCCTGTAATGCCTGATTCCACCGGCGCTTTATCCGATGCGTTATATGGTTGATAAAGAATGTTTACGAAACTGATTTCGTGAAAATTCTTCCAGGGAACTTTTCGTTGCTCAAGGTCAATCACCCGGTTGAA
>JAISJX010000138.1 GCA_031261145.1 Tannerella sp. | reverse complement strand
TTTATGCAACCCACCCAAAGGGGACTTTGCGGTATATTAACCTCGCCGCTAAATTATTATTTAACGCATTATTTTTGTTTTATGTTTTAAAAGACACAGGGTTTTGCTGGTGAGCCCTGTTCTGGATTGCTTCGTTACACTCGCAATGACGTATCATGAGCTTTTTGGTCAACCACATTAGGAAGCGAATCCGTTACTCATTAAAAAAACAAAATCACCTAAATATCTATATATTTAAGTGATTTAATCTCAGAGCGGAAGACGGGACTCAAACCCGCGACCCTCAGCTTGGAAGGCTAATGCTCTATCAACTGAGCTACTTCCGCAATGTCTTTTTTAATATCAATTTTTCATTTCTTTCGTGGGCAGTGATGGATTCGAACCACCGAAGGCGAAAGCCAGCTGAGTTACAGTCAGCCCCATTTGGCCACTCTGGTAACTGCCCGTTCCTGAAATGCGGTGCAAAGATACGACTATTTTTTGATTCTGCAAGAAAAATCGATCATTTTTATTGCAGTTATTGCACTTTCATCTCCTTTATTCCCTAATTTCCCCCCGCTACGGTCTTCGGCTTCGCGCAAGTTGTTCGTCGTTAATAGCCCGAAGACAAACGGAATATCGTATCGCACATTCAATTCTGTTATTCCCTGCGTCACCGCGGAACATACATAATCAAAATGCGGCGTTTCTCCCTTGATGACACTACCCAAGACAATCACGGCATCCGGGTGAATAAATTCCACCATTTGTTTGGCGCCGAACGTCAGTTCAAAACTCCCCGGAACGTGTGCGACGTGGATATTTTCTTTTTTCACGTTCTGCTTTAGCAGCGTAGCATAAGCGCCCTCCAACAGTTTTCCGGTTATCGCCTGATTCCATTCGGATACGACTATCCCGAAACTCATGGATGACGCATCCGGCACGCTATTGGCATCATAGAGAGACAAATTCTGATGGACTGTAGCCATAGACTATTTCTGCGACAGGATTTCGGCGCGTGTGATATATTTATCTATATCCATCGCTTCCATCGAACGGTTATATTTCTCTTTGATCGTCGTGTAAGCCTTGATTGCATCTTTATATTGATTCAGGCTTTCGTAAGCGATACCGGCTTTTTTGAGATAAATCGGGCTGATAATCTCATTGTCCGCTTTGGTAGCCGCTTTTTCAAAATAGCTAATGCTCTCTTTGGTGTTACCCAAGCTCACGTAGCAATCTCCAATCAGACCAATAACCGTCGGGGCTATCTGTGAATCGTCTCCGCTATAAGACTTTAACTGTTTGATAGCGTTTTGCGGATCGCCTAATTTATAATAGCAAATGCCGGAATACGCTTTGGCTAAGTTTCCCGATTTGGTACGGCCATACTGGTCAACAATAGCTTCAAAGCCCTCAAAATCATAGCCATTGCCATTCAATGCCAATGCAAATGAATCTTGCGCAAAATATTGTTCCCCCCTGTAGATGGCAAGCGTCGCTTTTTTGTCCTGCGGGATAGCATATCCGTAGTGATAGCCCAGAATGATACCTACGATTGCGGCTATACCAATGATACTGCCCAGAAGAACCTGTTTGTTTTTTTCAATAAACTGTTCCGAACGCGAAAGAATCTCGTCCACTTCAATTTCTTTGTCATGTTTTTTATTCGCCATAGTGCTGATACTTATTACAATTGTTTCTACTTTTTTTTCTGTTATGTAATTCCGAGCGCAAAATTAGTTTTTTTTGCCGAAATAATGGTTATGTTTGAAGTTTATTTTTTATTTTTGTCCTATAATCAATAGGCGCACTATGGCCCTATTGGTATGAAAATATATGATACTTAATAAATTATCAGTTTTAAACTATAAAAATATAGTTCACGCGGAAATTGTGTGTTCCGGCAAGATGAATTGCTTTTTCGGCAATAACGGGATGGGGAAAACCAATTTGTTGGATGCAATCTACTATCTTTCGTTTTGCAAGAGCCATACGCACGGTTCCGAGTTGCAGGTGATTCACCGTGGAGAGGAGTTATGCGTGCTTCAGGGGGCGTATGATTATGACGGCAACAAGGAAGATATTTTTTGCGCTGTGCGTCTCGGACATCGCAAGCAGGTTAAGCGTAACCAGAAAGCATACGACAAACTGTCGGAGCATATCGGGTTGTTGCCGTTGGTGATGGTGTCGCCGGATGATTCCGAACTGATTAATGGCGGCAGCGAGGAACGCCGGCGTTTGATGGACCTTATTCTGTCGCAAAACGACCATTCTTATATGTACGCGCTTATACAATATAATAAAGTACTGGCGCAACGGAACCTGATGCTTCGCAACCAAAGTCAGGATGTCGCGCTGTTCGAGGTGTTGGAAATGCAGTTGGGCGCATACGGACGGTCTATTTTTGAAAAACGGGAGCAATTGGTCAAGACTTTTATTCCGTTGTTTAATGAATACTACCGGATTATCTGTCAATCGGCGGAAACGGTTGATTTACAGTATATATCCCAGCTACGAGATGAAAATCCGGAGGAAAAATTAGCCGCATACCGCGAACGGGAGAGCATTGTGGGATACACCTTGTTCGGCATTCATAAAGACAATCTGGAAATGACGCTGGATGGCCATCTGATACGGCATAGCGGTTCGCAGGGGCAGAATAAAACATACCTGATAGCATTGAAGCTGGCGCAGTTTACGCTTTTAGCCAATCAGGGAGCGACCAAACCGATACTTTTGCTGGATGACATCTTCGATAAATTGGATGCGGAGCGAGTGGAGCAAATCATTCAGTTGGTGAATAGCGAACGGTTCGGACAGATTTTTATTACGGATACGAACCGGAAATATTTAGACCGGATTTTGTCATCCATCCATCAGGATTATTCATTGTTTAAGGTAGAAAAAGGCCATGTGCTGCCATTGGAGGAATAGAAGATGAAACGGACACACGCTATGCAAATCGGCGAACTCTTGCAGGATTTTTATGATGAAAATCCGCTGTTGAAGCAAAAGATGCTCGAAATCCGCGTTCAACGTGCGTGGGGAGAGTTGTTAGGCCCGATGGTGCAACATGCCACACGCTCCATCTATGTAAAAAACAAAGTGTTGCATGTCGCCCTGAACTCATCTGTTTTGCGTAGCGAGTTATACCTGAATCGCGAACAGTTGCTGAAAAATCTGAATGAATTTGCCGGAGAAATGGTGATTGAAAGTATTGTGATACGGTAAAATTTGTTCCTTACCCAATATTTTTTTATCTTTGCAACGGAAAATGGAACGAGCTGTTCCTGCGAATGGCCAAGTAAACAATTAAATATGAGAACTGAATGAAAAAAATTATTACTCTTACCGGACTGGCTATGTTGCTTTTTTCTTGCAACGTAGCAGAACAATTGGCAGGGACATACACGATGACCCAGTGTAAATATGATTATAAATCCATCACCGAATTAACGTTGGCGGGTATTAATATGCAGAATGTCAAAAGTATCACTTCCCTGAATCTGGTAAATACCACCAATTTGCTGGCTGCATTTTCTTCGACGAAGGGCAGTTTACCTTTAAACTTCACGTTAAATCTGG
>JAISJX010000125.1 GCA_031261145.1 Tannerella sp. | reverse complement strand
TGTCGGTATCGCGGGGGGGCTTTTCGCTCAAGACCTGACGATTAAAGGCGTTGTCAAAGACGCAAAGAGCAGCGAGGCGTTGGCGTATGTCAATGTGGTTGTACAAACGGCGGACTCCGTTTTTGTGGCGGGTGCGACGTCGGACGATAAAGGTAAATTCGGTATTCCGAAAGTGAGTGCGGGCGATTACCGGTTAGTTGTTTCCTATATCGGTTATGTAACGCAGTATATCGAAGTGGCCGGACTGAAAGCAAACATCACCCTGCCGGACATTCTGATGGAAGAGGATGCCGTCGGACTGAACGCGGTGACCGTAACCGGTTCCGCCGTCACCACGAAAATTGACCGCAAGTTGATATTTCCCACCGAACGGCAGGTGAAAGCGTCCAGCAACGGTATTGACCTGTTGCAGCAACTGATGCTGCCTCGCTTGCTGGTCAATCCCATGATGCAGAGTATTTCCATCCCAGGCGGTGGTGAAGTGCAATTGCGCGTCAACGGCGTCAAAGTGGAAATAAGTGAAATACAAGCTTTGCTTCCGACAGACATTATCCGCGTGGAATACCACGACAATCCGGGACTTCGCTACGGCAATGCCGAGGTGGTGGTTGATTATATTGTGCGTCGGCATGAAACCGGCGGTAACCTGGGAGTAGGTATCATGAACTCTGTTGACTTGAAAATATTTGGAAACAACCATATTAATGGGCGAATCAACCACAAGAAGTCGGAATTTTCCGTCAATTACCGGATTAATCAGCGAGATGCCCGTCAAATGTGGCGCGACAACGAGGAGACATTCAACTTTGCTGACGGTTCCACCCTGAAGCGAAAGGAAACCGGAGAACCCGGTCGTATGCAATCGCTCGAACATTACTTGAACACGACGTACAGTTATCTCAATGAAAATCGCATGTTCAATGCCACATTCCGTTATTTCTCGCACAATCGTCCCCATTATGACTATAACGGCAAGATATACAACCTGGCAAATCCGGACGATTATGTGCAGACGGTTGACCATACGAAGAGCATGTCTTACCGTCCGGCGCTCGACCTCTATTATCAGGAGAACCTGAGAAACAACCAGACACTGGTGGTTAACGTCGTGGGTACATATAATGGTACGGACGAGACCCGCATCTACAGAGAAAGCCGTGAAGACGCTATGCTGACCGACATTCATAATATGGTTGCCGGAAACAAGTATTCATGGACAGGTGAAGGGATTTATGAAAAGAAACTGGATGCAAACAGCCTGAGCGCCGGTCTGCGTCATACGCAAGCTTACAGTGATAACACGTACAAAAACGGTCACGAATACCAGACCGAAATGCAACAGGGTGAAACCTATCTGTACGGTGAATGGAAAGGCAAGGTGCGAAAACTGAACTATACGCTCGGCGCTGGCGTCACCCGTTCCAGCTTCCGGCAGGAGGAGGACGGCGGTGAGTATACTTACTACACGTTCAATCCCCGGCTGGCGATATTCCATCCCCTGCCCGGCAATTCTTCCGTCCGCCTGACCGCCCGCATCAACAATAATACACCATCGCTTTCCAACCTGAGCGCGGTGGAACAGGTCATCGATTCGCTCCAGATACAGCGGGGCAATTCGGACCTGAAGCCTTTCCTTACCTATCAGTCCGAACTGAATTACGAATGGAAGAAAGGGATTTTCTACGCCGGTGTACAGGGAAAATACGAATATCAGCCGTCGGCCATCATGGACGAGAAGTTTCTGGAAGGCGGCAAGATTGTCCAGACCTGGGATAACCAGCAAAACTGGCAATACATGGCAGCCATACTGAACCTCCGCGTCGGCCCTGTCAAAGACATCTTGACAATATCTTTCAACGGGGGTGTCAATCATTATGTCAGCAACGGGAATACCTACCGGCACGTATACAATAATCCGTTTTTTAATGTAACACTGAACGGGAACTACAAGAATTTCAACGCCATGTTTTTATGGCAAAAGCCCTGGGATAGCTTCTATGGAGAGACCATGAGCGGCGGAGAGAAACTGCACTATCTTGCACTGGGCTATAAATACAGGGAAATGAACTTCGGCATAAGCGCATGGTCTCCTTTCTCCAACGATTTCCGTCAGGACACGGAGAACAGGTCGGCCTATGCTTCCTATAAAAGAAGTATGTATGTCAACGATTTGTCACGGATGTTTCTCTTTACATTCTCGTACAACTTCTCCTTCGGCCGCTCGTTCAATGCAGGCGGTAAAAAGGTGAATAATGCGGACGATGATGCCGGCGTAATGAAAGCAGGGAAGTAAAGGCGCTTTTGTCTGAACTGTGATTTTAATGTGATTCAACTGATTCTCTTGATTTTTTCATCATATAAATCATTCCAATCAGGCTAAAATCACCGTTCAGACAAAATAAAGCGGCAAACCAAAAAATCACATTACAATGTGATTTATCCCCTATCAGATTCAAAAACGACGAGAATATCAATCTGAAATCACATTTTATTGTGATTTCAGATTGTTTATTCAAATAATATTGTATCTTTGTAGCCTAAATCACATTATAATGTTAGTAGAGCAATTGGGCGAAGTCGTTAAAGCCCGCAGGAAAGAGTTGAAAATAACCCAACCGCATTTGGCGGAGTTGGCTGGAATAAGTACGAATACCTTGTGCAAATTGGAACGTGGACAAGGCAATCCGTCAATGGAAGTGTTGGGGAAATTAGCCGATGTGTTGGGAATGGAAATCAAACTTGGCGTAAAGAAAGGGTAAATATATGCGAAAAGCCGAAGTATATTGTAATGGGAAATTGGCTGGGATTCTCGTTGAAGAAAGTCGCAGCAAGTACCTTTTTCGTTATGAAGACACTTATTTTGCCGATAGCGGGCAGCCATCCATAAGTTTAACTCTTCCCAAGACGCAGCAAGAGTATAGGAGTGAATATTTGTTTCCGTTCTTTTTCAACATGTTGAGCGAAGGCGTAAACAGAAGGCT
>JAISJX010000113.1 GCA_031261145.1 Tannerella sp. | reverse complement strand
TTTCTTCTTAGACGGAACGAGGATATTGTTTTTAATTAATAATTAACAATTAGCAATTAATAATTAATAATTAATAATTAATAGTTTTTCTTTTTAATGAATATCGGATATATTTCCTGTCTTAATCCTGTTAGGGATTATCGCTCGGTAGAAAAATAACCACCCCTTGTCCTGCATGCCGTAGGTATGCAACGATATAAGCATGCCGGTCGCATACCTGACGGCATGCCGCTTTTGATGACGTATTGATTTTCTACCGAGCTTCCAATCCTACGGATTGTCAATTGTTAATTATTAATTATTAATTAAAAACAATATCCTCGTTCCGTCTAAGAAGAAATGTGTGCAGAAAACCAGAAAGATAGAGGCATACAGCATTTTGATATTGATTTTCTTCTTCATTTGATAGCAGACGGTCAGGAATGCAAAGGACAGCAACGCAAGCAATGAGATGTTCCGCAAGGTTGGGGTCAAGACCGTCGTTATCACATTCACCGTTTCAAGGATGGACGCATTGGCGGTAAACGATTGGGCGATATGGTTGAAATCGACCGCCCCCGTCATGTTCAGCAGGGTTATACTGATAACGCACAAATTAATAACCGCCAATGTCCCTGCAAATACGCGGGTCACTTTGGAGCGGCGTTCGGTGAGGCAGATGATGTACTGCGACATGAACAAGGCAATAAACGGATAGGCCGGAAGCAGGTACAAGCTCCGTTTGTTGCCCGGAATGGAATAGAAAAACACGATGCACACAATCGCCACAAGGCTGAACAGTTTGGTCTTATCCATAGACAGGATGGCGTTCCAACACTTCTTCAAACCCTCCGTTACCGACGTCTGCGGTTTACCGGTTTTCAGTCCGAATAAGGAGAAAAAGAGGAGAATCGTCCACGGTAAGAATCCTTTTATCAGGCTGACAGGGTTATACCATGCTCCTTTTTCGACGCACAACGAGCTGTCGCTATATACACTGAAAAAACGCCCGAAGTTCTCAATGATGGTCATATTCAGGAAACTGTTACCGCCTTGCCGCCACGCTTCGATGTACCAGAGCGAGGGGATAAAGAGTGATGCCAATCCGATATACACCAATGATTTTATGATTTTCCGGAGCCTGTACCTACGCAGCATCAGCAGGTAAACGCCGAAAATAAACAATGGCAGGACAATGCCCACCAATCCTTTTGTCAGGATGGCTCCGCTCAGCATCAACGGGATAATAAGCGGCAATCCTTTCAGTTCAAGATTGTATTCCCACCGGAACAGTTGTATCAGCCCGACAACGATAAACGCCGTCAGCAGCATATCCACCTGTGCCGACATGCTCGCGCAGTGCATTCCGATACTGGTGAGCAAGAGCAGCGAAGCGATGAAGGCTTCCTGAAAACGCACTTTCCGGCCGAAGAAAACCAGCAGGAAAGCCATCAACGCCGTGTAAGCCAGTGCGGACGGCAGGCGGGTGGTAAACTCGGAAACATATCCCTGCGGCATGGAGGCGACAGCCATCATCCATTGCGCCATAGGCGGTTTGTAGGCAAACTCATTCGCATGGATTCTCGGAAGCACCCAGTCCCCGCTTTCCAGTATGGATGCGGCAGCGATAGCGTCGTCCGATCCTACTTTCACGAAAAAGTCGCCCGTAGCTATCCAGCAGACGGAAATAAGACAGACAAAAATAAGCGTGCTTACCGGCTTCTGTAAATAAAGATATTGAAGTGTCGATGTTCGCATAATTCACAAATAAAGGTGCAAAGAACGACTTTTTTATGGAGAAAACAAAGTTTTGACGCAAAAATCCACGAAGTTATTCGATACCGATGATTTTATGTATTTGCAGGCTCAGCCGCCATTCGGGGTGAAGTTTGACCTGTTCCACGCAATAGCTGATATTGGCATTCGTTTCAGCCCGGTCTTTTGTAAAGACGGGACTCAGAAAGTACAGCCCCGCATCGGGCAGCGTGCGGACGGACGGTATCGCATCCCCTTTCCGAACGGGCAGGCGGATTTCATCGACCCGCAGGTTTATTTCTCTTGCGTAACCGGTATTTCCCTTGGGACTTACTACGGTATAATCCAATAAACGGGAGAGTTTGCGGTGACCGTTACTTTCGATGGCCTGTTTGTAACCGACTTGTTTGAAAAGCAGCAGGATTTCGTCCGTCAGTTGCAGGGTTGGCTCCCCGCCTGTCCAGATAATCCATTGACAGGGAAACGGTCTGATCGCGGAAAGGATTTGCAGGACATCCATATCGACACCTTTCCTGAAATCGGTGTCGCAGAAATCACAGGCAAGGTTGCAGCGGGTCAGACGTATGAAAATGGAGGCTTCGCCCTGTCGGCCGCCCTCCCCTTGCAGGGAGTAGAAAATCTCATTGACATTAAGGTTCATACAGGCAGGATGTTTGTGGCGTCTCGCTTACCTCGACGGCATAAAGTTCGGGGATGACAGGCTTGAACGTATCAAAAAGGTATTTGGCGATGTTCTCCGAAGTGGGATGTCCGGGAACGACGTCGTTCAAATGCCGGTGATCCAACCGTTCATCAATGAAATTCTTTACGATTCTCAGCGCCTTGTAATCTTTCACAAATCCATATTGGTCGGTCGTTTCCGATTTCAGGTGTACGGTAATCAGATAATTGTGCCCGTGCATCCGTGCGCAGGGATGAGACGGCTCCAACAGGTTCAGAATGTGGGAGGCGGAGAATGAAAATTGTTTGCTAATCTTATACATCTGCGTTTTTTTTATTGAATTAATCATTTACCCATTTCAGAATATCATCTATTTGCATCAATTCTTTTTCCGTGAAACGGGTATTTTGAACAGCGTTTAAATTATCCTGCAACTGTTTGACGGAGCTTGCCCCGACAATCACAGAGGTTACTTCCTTCCTGTTCAGCAACCACGCTAACGACATTTCGGCCAAGGTCTGGCCGCGGCTGCCTGCCAGCGTGTTCAGTTTGGATACTTTGCTGATGATGGCTTGGGTGACTTGTTCGCGTTGCAGGAATCCGTGGCTCTTGGCAGCGCGGGAGTTGTCGGGAATGCCGTACAGGTACTTGTCGGTGAGCAATCCTTGCGCCAGCGGCGAAAAGACGATGAACCCGATGCCGAAAGACGTATTCAGCGGCATCAGTTCCTCTTCCGGCTTCCGGTGCAACAAATTATATTTGTCCTGATAAATCAGGCAGCGAACGTGTTGCGCCTCCATCATTTTATATGCCTGCCGGGCTTTGTCGGCCGGGTATTTGGACAGGCCGGCATACAGCGCTTTTCCCTGCTTGACGATGTCTATCAGCGTTTGGACGGTCTCTTCGAGCGGCGTGAGCGGGTCGTAGCGATGGCTGTAAAAGATGTCGAAATAGTCTAATCCGGTGCGTTTGAGGCTTTGGTCGAGGCCGGCAAGGATCGATTTGCGTGAACCGCCGTCTCCGTACGGGCCATCCCACATCCGGTGTCCGGCTTTGGAGGAAATAATCATCTCGTCCCGGTGGCTTTGCAGGTGGGTCTTGAGTATTTTCCCGAAATTAACCTCGGCGCTACCCGGCGGCGGCCCATAGTTATTGGCCAAATCAAAATGTGTGATTCCCTGCTCAAAAGCATAAAGAATCATATCCGTCGCAACGGCAAAATCATCGACATCGCCGAAGTTATGCCACAAACCCAACGAGATAAACGGCAATTGCAAACCGCTATTCCCGCAAAACCGGTAGTTCATTGTATTCGTTTTCACCATACGTTTATGATTCATTGCTCCTTCAGCATTTGGGTGATATGATTTTTCAATATATGAAAGGCGGGAGCGGCCATGGCGCCGTGGTCGTATCCGTCTAATTCGTACAAATAGGTTTCTTTATGCCCGGCCACTTGCATCATGCGCCAGAAGTAGGCATTTTCTTCATAACGACCCAGTAATTCCATCGTCCGGTCTCCCGAAATAATAATCAACGGCGGAGCATCGGCGCGGACATGAAATAGAGGCGCATACTCATCAATGATGGGTTGCGTTTCCTTTATACCAATCATTTTACGGTAATTGTAATGGCTAATGGCCTGTCCGCTAAATGGTATTATGGCAGCGATGGCGTCGGCGTCAAG
>JAISJX010000024.1 GCA_031261145.1 Tannerella sp. | reverse complement strand
CCATGATGCAGATAGTCCTGAAAATAAGCCCTTGGCTTCGTGACCGCGCAAATCTCTTTCGCAATGGGAACATGGTTATTTATCACATCTTCAAAGGAGTATGCCGGAAACGCATTCCCCGTCATCAGGTTCAGGTATTCACGGAACGAAAATCCGCGCAAATAATAAGGCTTCACCTTGCCCGACAAATCCGGGTTTTCTTCCCGCAACCGCATCACGGACGAGCCGGTGAACACAATCCGTAAATCCGTGAAATGGTCGTAACAATAACGCAATTCTTTCGACCAGTTCGGATATTTGAAGACTTGGTCTATCAGCAACACCTTTCCGCCCTGCGCCCTAAATTCAGTGGCAAAGTCGATTAATGTCCTCTCTGTGAAAAAGAAATGATTCAGATTGATGTACAGGCATTCCTTGTTATCCGCTCCAAAAAACTCATTGGCGTACGATAGCAAAAAAGTCGTCTTACCCACTCCACGCGAACCTTTGATGCCGATCAACCGGTCGTCCCAGTTGATCTCGTCCATCAGTCCGCGCCGCACAGGTGAGTACAGATGCGACAATAAATATTTGTGTATCCGATAGAACGATTCCATTAATATCTTATTTCTGATGCAAAGATAGAACAAATTGTAATATCAAGATAGCAAAAACCGCCAAAAATTGTAATTTGTTATATACACTTTTGGCGGCTTTTTGAATAGATGGCCTCAAAAAACGAATTGTCCGGCACCGAAAAGATTCTAAAAGTGATGTTTATTTCACAATGTATGAATCTTTTAAAATCACATCCGGACAGAATCAATACGTTTCCCGGTGTTTCTTTTTATTATGTTTTTTATTCAATTATTTTTGTCCAACCATACGGATCCGGTTCGTCGCCGTCCTGAATGGCGCGAAGTTTGTTGTATAGTTTTTCGCAGGTTTTGCCCGGTTTTCCGTCGGTTGAGAAAACATACGATTTATTTTCATCCAGATCATCAATCCGGGAAATCGGCGTAATCACTGCCGCTGTTCCACATTCCGCCGCTTCTTCAAACGTGCTCAACTCTTCAATATTTATCGAACGCCGTTCAACGTCCAATCCTATATCTCCCGCCAATTGCTGCAAACTCATATTGGTGATCGACGGCAAAATAGATGTCGATGCCGGCGTTATGTAGCTTGAGCCGCGAATAGCGAAGAAGTTGGCCGGCCCGCATTCGTCTAAATATTTCTTTTCTTTCGGGTCGAGGTAGAGAACGGCTACATAACCTTTGTCGTGCGCTTTACTTCCTGCCGCAAGGCTTGCAGCATAGTTCCCGCCTACCTTGTACGTTCCCGTTCCGTGCGGTGCAGCGCGGTCGTATTCCCGCATGATGCAAACCGGCGCCGGTTTAAAGCCTGTTTTGAAATAAGGCCCCACCGGTGTGACAAAGACCAGAAACATGTATTCCGATGCCGGGCTGACGCCAACCTGCGCACCTAACCCAATCAGTAGCGGACGGATATATAAAGACGCTCCGCTACCGTACGGCGGAATAAAGCGTTCGTTCAGTTTCACCACCTTGCGTACCGCTTCCTCAAACTTTTCGGTGGGAAGTTCCGCCATTTTGATGCCCCGGCTGGATGATTGCATCCGCTTCGCATTTTCGTCCATCCGAAACACCCGGACTTTTCCGTCCTGTCCCTTAAACGCTTTCAAACCCTCAAACGCCTCCTGGCCATAATGCAGGCACGTTGCCGCCATGTGGAGATTAACCGTTTCCAACGAGCTGACTTCCAGCTCGCCCCATTTCCCGTCCCGATAATAACATCGAACGTTATAATCCGTTTTCATGTACCCAAACGGAAGTTCAGACCAATTCAAATTTTCCATATTTTAAATATCTATCAATTTCGACTGACAAATGTATGAATTTTTTTATATTCTGCATTACTGTGGTGTGATTTTTTTTAAACCACAGAAATCTGACTCTAATTTAGCCAACCTGTCATTTAACCGAATATACGGATATATAGATTACGGATAGTACCAGTATGGAAATGACTGTCCATAAACTTTTATGCCGCCGCATGTTATCGGGGGCGGGGAGGGGCGTGTCATTTAGTGTTACGGTTGAAGTCCGCTTTTTATATAGCTTTGTAATATAACACAATAACAGATACGCAACATACGCACAGGCTAATCCCAATAATGCTCCGCAAAAGATGTCCGACGGATAATGTACGCCCAGATAGATTCTGGAATAGGAATTTACTACAGCCCACGTAAAAGTGGCAATGGTATATGGTATAAATCTAAAAATCAATGAAGTAAACAATGCAAACCCAAAAGCGTTCGCTGCATGGGAAGATACAAAGCCATACCGTCCTCCCCGGTAGCCATTGATCACATGCACCAAGTCGCCAAACTGATGCGACGGCCGCAAACGGTGAAAAAAAGGTTTAATAACGGACGAAGACAGTTGATCGCACAAGACAATTGTTAAAATGATACCCGCGAGGATGAACAAAAGTTCCTTTCTCTTATCTTTCACCAAGGCATAGACGACACCCAACGCCGTAGGAACCCATATCAGTTTTGACGAGAATAGCCACATGAAATTATCAAAAAACGGGGAGTGTAACCCGTTTAGTGACAGGAATAATCCTTCATCCCACGCCAAGATTTGTTGTAAGGCATCCATTCAGCAAAAGTAAAAATTTAACATCATGCGGCAAAGTTAGTATATATTTCTGTAGAAAGGCCGGATTTGAGCAGGAAATTTTCCGATTTTTTTTGTAATCGTTGCCATACTAATTTTGAGATTCCGGCGTTATAGATAAATTCAATGTAAAAGATATGTGGAAACTTTACGCCATACTTTCGGCTATTTTTGCAGCGCTGACGGCTATTTTCGCCAAGATTGGGATTAAGGGTATTGATTCAAATCTGGCAACAGCTATCCGAACCTGCATTATTTTGTTGATTACGTGGGGAATCGTTTACGTGGGGAATAGCATTTCGGGCATCAAAGACCTGACAAAAACGAACTGGACATTCCTGATTCTTTCCGGCGTGGCAACCGGTTTGTCGTGGCTATTCTATTTCAAGGCTTTACAACTGGGCGAGGCTTCGAAAGTGGCGCCTATCGACAAATTAAGCGTTGTGATAACTATGATTCTTGCGTTTGTGATTCTCCGAGAGACAGTTAGTTGGAGAGTCGTTTTGGGCGGCTGCATGATTGCAGGTGGTTCGCTGGTTATTTTGATGGCTAAATAAAGTTATTTTGCCCGGTCAAAGAGTCTGCCCGGACAGTTATTTTTACCGCTAAATATGCGAGTTTTCGGTAAAAATACATACCTTTGCATGAGGAAAAAAATTTAAACATGCGGGAATCCGCGTGCTAAACCTGCATTTAAGAAAAAATGAAAGTAATAGATTTAATAAGAAACAGTAAAAATACAGCGTTTTCGTTTGAAATCCTGCCTCCGTTGAAAGGCAACAGTATCCAGAAGGTATATGATGCGATTGATAAATTGCGTGAGTTTGAACCTAAATACATCAATATCACCTCTCATCACAGCGAGTATATCGAAAAAACGCAGCCGGACGGAAGCATTCGGAAAGTCAATATCCGTAAACGTCCCGGTTCGGTAGCCATTGCGTCGGCTATCCAGAACAGGTATGGAATCACGGCGGTACCCCATATTATATGTAAAGGTTTTACGAAGGATGAAACGGAATATGCGCTGATTGACCTGAATTTCCTCGGCGTATTCGATTTGTTGCTGCTGCGCGGTGACGTCAAGACCTTTGACGGCGGACAAAAACCGGCGCTTTATCACGAACATGCAACGGATTTGCAAGAGCAAGTAAACCGGTTTAAT
>JAISJX010000021.1 GCA_031261145.1 Tannerella sp. | reverse complement strand
TGGATTCTTTTTTGCGGTAACGATACCGTAGATAGGTCGAAAACTTATCCCGTTTTACATAATCAAGTTGCGCCATGTATTCCGTTCCCGACGACGGTGCATCTACCTCATACTTCAACCAGGGGAAGCGAAAGAAATCCGCATAACCGGATAATTTCCAGTTTGCAACCGGCGACAATTGCATGCCCATATAAAACCCCTGCTCATTCTGTAATGTACTGTTCTGTGAAAAAGCATTCCCATAGAAAGCCTGATAGTCACGCGCATACGAACGATATAAAATCAGGCCGGTAGCATACGAAACAGGCGTCCACTGGAGCGCATCTAACGTAGCCCAGCCTCCGTTTTTGGAAAGGGCGGTTTCACCGTAAAACTTGATGCGGTTATTTTTCAACATATAATCCACGCTTGCATTCATATTCCGGCTCCCCCGAAAATAATACAGGTTATACGGTTTCGGGTCGGGCGCGACGGATAAATCCCCATACTGATACGCTAAAACCGTAGTTCCCACGATGATATTCGGCGTCGCATAACGGATATTTCCACCATACGTTTGCGCCGTGACCACTCCTTTCTTTTCCATATCACCGGGCACGCGATGCATCCCATCCGTCTTGAATGTAGTAATATAGGCGCTTTCTACCGTAGCATCCAACTTGCGATTCGAATAAAAAAGGCTTACATCCAATTCTTTCCACCGGACAGTGGAAGCCGCTCCCCGGAAAAAAGCCTGTTCATTAGTCGAATAGTGCCGCCGAAAACCGTTATTCCGCCGTTCCGCTTGCGACAGAAAAGCGCTTCGTCCGGGCATAAAATCATGGCTCAGGAGTAATCCTTGTCCAAACGACGCTTTATAATCGCCTATCGTCAAAGTTCTTAACAAGCCCATATCCTTCAGCAAAATATGCGCAGAATAAAAATCGTATCCTTTATGATAACGGTTCAGAAACGGCTCACCGGCATCTTTTTCGGCCAGAAAACCAGCCTGTACGCGGTCGTCAAACGTATAGGAATAACGAATCGAATGATAAAACGGTTCGCCGAGATATTTCCGGTTCGGATATTTTTCCAGAATACTGTCGGACTGCGATTTGTATCCCTGCTTTTTTTGCAGGGTACGGTCGTAGCGCAATATTAACTCATTTTTCCCGTATTTGAACAGGTTTTCCGGCGTAAACGATCTTTGCCTGTTCACATTGGCTTCACCGACATAAACAAACGGCAATAACAATTCAATCGTCGTCCAGTCCATCGCTTCAATATTTTTCAATTCATAAAGTGTCGCCATATTTCCGAAGCGTTTCCGGTATGCCATAAGGGCGTCAATCTGTCCATCAGACAAGAACGAGAGCCGTTTGAACATTTCCGTACTTGCCGTGTTTATATCCAACGGATGTTCCGACAAGTACGAGAAGTCGGAATATAAGGATTCGATTTGTTCATCATCTTCCAGAATTTCCGCTAAACCCTCCACATATTCCATCCATTTTTCAACCGGTTGAGTTGTCTGGCAAACAAGATTATAACAATTAATGAACAGACTTATAAACAAAATTATCAACAATCGTTTCATAGCTCTCTGTTTTTAAAAAGAATACGACAGGCCGATTCCGGTACTACTGCCCAAAACCGGATGATATATCATTACGACATCCGCTTTCAACCCCAAAAAACGATAACCGACACCCACAGAAGGGCAAAATGGCGCTGTTTTGATACCGGCACGGAACTGAAAATCAGTAAAGGGCGAATACTCTATCCCCATTGAACCCGAAAAATAGTTCTCTTTCCCATGCACCAATCCACCGGTTATCAACAGGTCTTCCGTAAAGTCCCAGTTAATTCCCAGACCCAATAAATACGGCGTAATCCTTTTTGTATCAGTATCTCCGTTATTTATCGAAATTGAAGGAAGATTAATTATCGACAACGCTATCAACCAGTTTTCAACCGGCTGCAACGTAATACCAATATCCGTAGAAAGGCGCGAAGCGTCTTCCTCGTACAAATCCGACTGTAAGATAGCATATTGTACACCAATACCCAGCGACCAATACGAATTTAGCCGTTTGCCGGCCGAAAGCCTGAACATGCTCTCGCGATATTCATCATACCCAAAAGAAGCAATATGCAAACCCACCGGAAGAGCCTCATTCGGAAAACAAAATCCACCGCTCACCGTAGCCAATTCACTCAGTGAATACCTGTTGTAATAATCCACGCGCACATCTTTTTGCGTTTGCAACGCCAATAAAGCCGGGTTAAAAAGAGACGAATGCACCATCCCGTTGCCACCCATGCCCAACGAGCGCGTATCCGGCGACCGGAGATTATCCCTCGCCCAAGAAGATACACAACCGGCAAATAAAAAACAAAAAACAAGTACGAATTTCATTTTCACTCCTTTCTGTTTTTAAGTTATGGCCATTTTTCAGATTCCGGCTTCCATCAAAACAAACGTTGATTCCGCCCTCACATCCGAAACATGAACAAAAACGGATTATTCATTATAATTGTTTCTATCAATCGTTTTAACACTTCAAAGTTACAATATTATTTTTAATTTACAAGCAAAATTTGCATAAAAATCATTTTAAAGTTTGACGAGATTATTGGATTTCTTTTTTTCATCATTGATTATATTCTGTATTTTAATGTTTAATCAGTAAAAAAACGAACCATTGAATCTGGATAAGTGATTTATTTTAACAAAAATGTTTCGGTTATCATTATTTTGATGTAATTTTGTCATTTAGAACAAACAGGATAAATGATCCTTTTAAAATTTTGATATGAAGAGAAATAAATTATTTATGTGCTTGTGCTGTATTGTTTTATTGGCACAAGGACTTTGGGCGCAACAAGGGCAAGAACCCCTGCGGATACCCATTGACCCAAAAATCCGTTATGGCGTACTACCGAACGGATTGACCTATTACATCCGTCATAATGAGCTGCCTAAAGAGCGGGCGGAACTTTATATTGTTCATAATGTCGGTTCGATGCAGGAGGAAGATAATCAGCGCGGACTGGCTCATTTTTTGGAACACATGGCATTCAACGGATCAACAAATTTTCCGGATGCAACCCGGAGCATGCGCGATTTCACCGAGAGTATCGGCATGCGTTTCGGGGAGAATCTGAACGCCTATACCAGCTTCGATGAAACCGTCTATATGTTGATGAACGCTCCCGTCACAAGCGAAAAAGTAATTGATACCTGTTTGCTGATTTTACATGACTGGTCTTCATTCCTGACATTGGCCGATTCATCCGTTGAGAAAGAACGGGGCGTTATCCGTGAAGAATGGCGTACAGGCTCGGATGCACAATCCCGTTTGTGGGAACAACAGTTGCCAAAGATGTATCCCGGAAGCCGTTACGCTTACATGCCTATTGGGAAAATTGAGGTAATCGATCATTTTCAACCGGACGAGTTACGCGATTATTACAAAAAATGGTATCGCCCAGACCTGCAAGCGGTGATTATAGTCGGAGACATTCAGGTGGATGAGGTAGAAAAGGCGATTCAAACGATATTTGCCGATATTCCATCCCCGGTGAATTCGCCTAAACGGGAACCGTCGTTAGTGCCCGATAATGACGAGCCTTTGGTTTCCATTGCCACCGACAAAGAATCAACCAATACGATTCTGAGTATCTATTACAAACATGATAAAGTCCCCGATGATTTAAAAGAATCTGTTGAAGAATATGTTATACATTACATGCAATCGGTGATTTCGGCGGTGATGAATGAGCGTTTCGGCGAAATGCTGCAAAAAGCCAATCCACCTTTTGTGTATGCTTATGCCGGCGACGGCGATTATATGATTGCCAAAACCAAAGGTGCGTGGACTTCTGCCGCTTTGCTTAAACCCGATGGAATCGATGCCGCCATGAATGCGTTAGTGACGGAAACTAACCGGGCGAAGCAATTCGGCTTTACGGCTGCGGAATATGACCGGGCGCGTACAAATATTCTGAAAAGCATGGAATCAGCTTATAAAGAACGGGATAATCAGAAAAGCGTATCCTACGCCGAAGAATATATACGCCATTTCACCGACCAGGAATGTATCCCCGGTATTGAAATGGAATACCAAATGCTTCAGCAAATCGCTCCGGCCATTCCGGTAGAAAGCATCAACCGGTACATACAAGGGATCATTGGGGATAATAACATTGTTATCAGTCTGATGGGGCCTG
This sequence comes from Tannerella sp., assembly GCA_031261145.1. The sequence continues at coordinate 13,280 of JAISJX010000021.1, read as the reverse complement.
ATAACCGGACGTATCCATCGGAAACGGAACTACTGGATATGTTTCGCCAGGCAAAGTCCCTGTCTGTGGAAGCATATCAGGAAGAGGTCTCTGATGAGCCTTTGATTTCCGCACTTCCCGCGCCGGGCAAAATCGTTCAGACAAAAGAAGATCCGCTATTCGGAACGACGATTTATACACTGAGCAACGGCGTCAAAGTGGTTCTGAAAGAAACGGACTTTAAAAAAGACCAGATTCTGATGAGAGGTTCCAGTCCGGGCGGAAGCACTCTGTTCGGCGAAAAAGATGCGTATAACCTGAAAATATATAATAATGTATCCGATTTGGGCGGATTAGGCGATTTTTCCGTTACGATGCTGGGTAAGATGCTTACAGGAAAGAGTGTGTCTTGCGAGACTTACCTGGGGGACGATTTCGAAAATATAACCGGTTCGTCCGTACCTTCCGACATCCGTACCTTATTTGAACTGATATACCTGACATTCACGGCTCCACGCAGTGATGAGGAAGCATACGCCTCTTTTGAAGAGCGCGTGCGCGGACAGTTGGAAAATATGAAATTAAATCCAATGGTCGTTTTTAGCGATACAATCACAAATGGGATATATGACAACCATGTACGCGCTAAAAATTTAGAGCTGGAGGATTTGCAGAAAATCAGCTATGAACGCATTGTGAGCATGTACAAAGAACGTTATGCCGACGCTTCCGATTTCACCTTTACTTTTGTCGGAAATATTGAGAAAGACAGTATGATTCCGATGATGGAACAGTATTTAGCGACGCTTCCATCGTTGAAAAGGATTGAAAAGGGGGATGCCAAACAATTGCCGGTTTTTCGCAAGGGAAACTACGCCAATCACTTCCATCGCACGATGGAAACGCCAAAAGCCACTATTTTGAACATCTATTCCGGCCAAATGAACTATGATGCGAAAGACAAACACTGCGCTTCCATCCTCAAACAAATCCTTGATTTGGTCTATACGGAAAAAGTACGCGAAAACGAAAGCGGGTCTTATGGCGTGAATACCGCCATTGATATTTCGATTTTCCCGAAAGGGCTGACAACCATTCAGATATATTTCGATACCAATCCGGAAATAAAAGATAAACTGATGGATATTGTAAAAAACGAATTGCAGGAAATTGTGAAGAACGGCCCCCGTGAAGCGGATTTTACAAAGACACGCGATAATATGATAAAACGCCATGACGAAGCCGTACAAGACAATAGCTATTGGATGAGTATCCTGGATGATTACTATTTTCGAGGTTATGACTGGCATACAGGTTATAAAGATACTTTAGAGAAGATGAAACCGGCCGATGTACAATCATTCGCCAAAAAACTGCTCGATCAAGGTAATCATGTCGAGATAATGATGGAACCGTAAAATTGTTATTAATATTTAACTTAAAGTTTATGAGAAAAATTGTATCAGGAATTGTATTTCTTTTGGCATCTGTCATGATGCTTCATGCTCAAAATCCCGACGAAATTTTGTTTCGGGAATGTACCAGAACGCTATCGTCCGATGAATTTGGCGGCCGCCAACCACTATCATCGTATGAAAAACTTACGCTCGATTATATCGCGGCAAAGTACAAAGAATCCGGACTCGAACCGGCGGCGGACGGGAGTTATTTTCAAAAAGTGCCCATGCAGAGCATCCGCGGGCAGGTGAAAGACAACGCCATGCTTATCAGCGGGAAAAAGGGAAACCTGACGTTGAAAGGGACGGACGAATTTATCATCTGGTCGCAAAGTCCCGAAAACAAAATCAAAATCTCGAAACGCGATTTCGTCTTTGTCGGTTTTGGAATCAACGCACCGGAATTTGGATGGAACGATTATGAAGGATTGGACGTGAAAGGTAAAATCGTGCTGATTCGGGTGAACGACCCCGGATATTACGATGATAACCTGTTCAATGGAAAGAACATGACCTACTACGGACGCTGGACGTACAAGTTTGAGGAAGCAAACCGCCAGGGCGCCGCCGGCGCTTTAGTAATACACGAAACCGCCCCCGCATCGTACGACTGGAGCGTGGTTCGAAATTCATGGGCGGGAAAAAGTATCAGCTTGTATTCTGAAGAAAAAACAATGTCCTTCCAAGGTTGGATTACAAACGATATGGCCAAACAGGTCTTTGAAAAGGCCGGCCGTTCTTACGAAGAATCGGTTACCGCCGCCCAGAAGAAAGGTTTTAAAAGCTATTCGCTCGGCTCAAAAGTCAGCCTTGAACTAATAAACGACGTGAAATTAGGCGAATCGGCCAATGTTGCCGGGGTCTTTCGCGGAACCGACCTGAAAGATGAATACATCGTTTATACCGCTCACTGGGACCATTTTGGCGTTGGGATTCCTATTGATAACGACAGTATTTACAACGGCGCCGTTGATAATGCAACCGGTGTGGCCGCTCTTATCGTTATCGCCAACCGCCTCAACCAACTTCCCGTTCGTCCGCGCCGCTCGATTCTCTTTGTCGCCGTAACCGGTGAAGAATCAGGGTTGTTAGGTTCCGAATATTACACCGCTCACCCGCTTGTGCCGCTAAAGAAAACGGTCGCGAACCTCAACATGGATGCCTACGGGCCTAAAGGACATGCACGCGACGTCATCTTGAGTGGCGCCGGAGACGCCGAAACCGATAAATACGTCATTGAAGCGGCGGCTACGCAAGGTAAAATCGTAAAACCGGGAGCCAAAGGTACCAGTGGCGGCTATTATCGTTCCGATCACTACAACTTTGCCAAAGTGGGCGTGCCCGTCATATTGGCCAGAAGCGGAGGCGAATACATTGATCCGCAAGCCGAAGCCGACAAGAGAGCCAAACACCCAAGCAAAAATACGTATCACCAACCAAGTGACGAATACCAGTCGTGGTGGGATTTCTCCGGTACGATGGATGATATTTACCTGTATTACGGCATCGGTCTGCGCTTAGCTAATGACAGTTATTTTCCCCGCTGGAACGAAGGAATTATCTATAAAGAGATTCGCGAAAAAAATTAAGATGTAGCCCGGCTATATCCAGACAGACTACAGAGAGGTGGATACTCAGATTAGAGCGTCCGCCTCTTCTTTTTTTACAGGTTGCCCCTACAAAAAAATGATATGAATTTGAGACAGAGTCAACTTTTCTTCGCGATAAGACTGCAAGACAGTCAATCTAAATCAGAAACGGACATATCGTCTCAAAATAATATTTAGCCGTCGGGGCGGATATAACACAACCTGTCTGTTTTTTTCGTAATTTTGCACATCAAATTAAGATCAAAAGTCTATGGCAACACTTTTATTTAACCAGATTGTTTATGGCCCTATCCATAGTCGCCGCTTAGGGGCGTCTTTGGGGGTTAATATATCACCGGCGGACGGCAAACGGTGTACGTTTAATTGCATTTACTGCGAATGCGGGTTGAATGAAAATTTTCCGCCGCATACACAAGCGCCTAAGCGTACAGAAGTGCAACAGGCATTGGAGAACAGACTGCTACAAATAGTTGCTGCCGGTGATCCGTTGGATGTGATTACCTTTTCAGGAAACGGCGAGCCAACCATGCACCCTGAATTTGCCGGTATTATTGACGACACATTGGCCTTGCGCGACCGTCTTTGTCCGAACGTACGGGTAGCTGTACTTTCCAATTCAACGATGGTTTATAAAGAGCCTGTTTTTCAGGCATTATGCCGCGTGGACGAAAATATCATGAAACTGGATTCCGCGATAAACATGCGGATGAAACAGATTGACGACCCCGAAGTGTCCGGTTTCACCTGTGAGAGCGTCATTCAGCAGTTATGCCGTTTCCAGGGAAAATTGATTATCCAGACCATTTTCCTGCGAGGCGAACGCGATGGAATCGTGATTGACAACACCGGAAATGATGAAATCATGGTTTGGATTCAAGCGCTAAAACAAATTAATCCCTATCGGGTGATGATTTATACCATTGATCGTGAAACTCCGGTGAAATCGCTTCAAAAAATTCCAAAACACGAAATGGAAGCCATTGCCGAACGTGTCCGCAAAGAAGGCTTCGATGTGCAGTTTTTCGCATAAATAACAACGCGGCTATCTCATAAGCACGCAGATAACGCAGATTAGGCAGATTTTCGCAGATATATGGAAACGCGATATAAGCAAAAACGCAGATTATCAATATTATAATAATCTGCGTTCATCTTTTATATCTGCGTAATCTGCGTGCTAAAAAACTTTTGAGACAGTTCAATTTTATCTACTTTTGACTCCCCGAAGCGTTTTGACTTCATTTGACACCGTATAAACCCGGAAAAAATATACGCCCGATTGAAGCGTCTGCGTATCAATCGTTTCGCCGGGATTCTCTATCCGCAAACACAGTTTCCCGTATGCAGAATATATTTCCATCAACTTTACTTTATCAAATCCGCTGATTCTGACCTGATTGGAGAAAACACTTGGTTGAAGCGCTATTTCATTCGGATCGATTAATTCGTTCGCAACCGGCGAAAAAACAGTTACTGTGCTTCGTTTCCCTTCGATAGCGCCGTATAAAGCGGCTACCTGGTAGTTTGTTTTTTTCAATGGCTCATCATCTATATATCTGGCAGGTACGGATGGAACTGTTGCAATTTTTGAATCGTCACGATAGATATTATAACCTGCAATTTCGGGGAATGCCGTTGGCGATATGCTGCGAAGCGCAACAGACGCCCCTTGCAGAGGCGAAGATGGCGCTATCAGCGGTACCGCCTTTTTCGTTCCGGAAAAAGAAATTTCCTGTGCGGCGGAGGCGGTGGAAAGGGGAACTGCTCCAGTATTGGAACTAACTACTGCCGCTATATAAAAATTGTAGTTAAAATCCTCCGGTTCCGCTTCATCATATAGTGTTTCCCAGGTTGTTCCGTCTATGGAAAGAATGTTTCCTTTCCCCTGAACAGCAGGGCCGCTATCACATATCGCCGGATATTCATTTTCACTCGCGGAAGGTTTGGAAGCGTAGATTGAGACAATCAACTCTTTCGTACCATCAATCACGAATGGAGTAGTTAACAGAATTTCGTTGCTTCTATTAACGGTCTGATTTACGATTTTCTGCTTGTAAGTTCTGGTTCCCTGAACGATATAAATTTCGTAGGGATTATTTCTTGCAGGATAAAATTTCACCGAGATAATTGTTTTCGAATGCAGAGGTCTGATGTCTGCCGGAGTCCATAACTGACCAAAATAGAACGGCGTATTTTCATCTAAACTTACAGCCCACTTCACATCATTTTCTCCCCAAAAGATGGTCTGGGTATATAAGGGAGCATCCCACGTAACCGCAATTTTCTTGGCAGTCGTTGTAGGTGTGGTTTTTACATTGACAGGCGCTTTAAATTCGGCGATCTGTACGGATTTGTTGATGAATTTCGATTCATTATCTTTGGCGTAAACGGCAGATACACTGTACTGTACCGTTCCGGGTTCCGGATATCCGCCTTCAAAAGCGGTCTGACGGGTTTCGCCGATCCTCGTATTATTTTGGTAAACAAAATATTTGGATGGACTCCCCGATGCAGGCGCTTTCCATGTTAAACGCGCTGTTTTGCTTTGGTCATCAACGGTTACATTCAGACCGGACGGTTCAGGTAATGTCCCGCCATGAAAACGGCCTTCCAATGTTTCCACCCTCGAACGGACCGGATCGAGCCATATATCCATGTGAGTGCTATCGGATGTTTGATACTTGTTCCAGTGATAACTCATCTTGCTGTACAGATTAAGTCCATACAAAATTGTACAGCTCGAACTACCGCCGGAGAGCATTCCAACAATTAATTTCTTTTCATTAAACAACGGTGAGCCGGATGAACCTCCTTCGGTAACACCGTGTCCATTAGGGGTCTCTTCAAATACAGCATTCCAATGTGCATAGCGATCCCCGGATTTATTATTTTCCAGCGTAAATGTGTAAGAGGTTACAGGTCTTGTAAATGTGGAAATTTTTTTATAGTCTCCCGCCGGATGATGGATGCCTACGCCGGATTGCGCTGCACTTTCCCGTCTATCCCATCCGTTATAATAGACATTGTAACTTTCCGGAATTGTCTCATTGAGTAACAGAAGCAGTCCGTCAGATTCGCCATAGAGAGCCGTAGATACGATTTTTTTGCAACCAGTCAACGTTTTGGACGACAAAGTGGACTGATTATCGCAACCTTCCCGTTCTTTGTAAAAAACGAAATTCCATTGTTTCATATCTTCTTCGGACGCAACCGAATCTGTACTTTCCGAACAATGAGTCGCTGTAAGAATATATGGTTTAAGGTCTTGCGCTGTATTGTTGACTAACGAAGCCGTACAGATATAGCCCTGGCTTCCGATTTTCTGTACCATCTGGCAGACGCCTTTTTTCTGGTTTTGCCAGGCATCTCCTTCTTCACAGTTGATATTGACTTCGCACGAACCGGAAGCTCGTGTGGAAACGGAATTTCTGCTGATATTCAGGTAATTGTAGCCATATCCTATGGCCTCAATATGAATGCGGGGTTTTTCATCGCCGGGAGACACAACATATTCGAGGGTGAGTTCGTCGCCCGCTACAAATTCGTTGGCAAAACGACCACCCGATGGATGCGTCTGGTGAGTATAGGCTCCAAGGATTTGCGTCTTTTCCGCATTATAGATAAAAAGTTTGCCACCTTCCGGAATATAAAAATCAGCATAATAAAGCATTAATGCTATAGCGCCTTTTGCTTGCAATTGCAGTTGCCAAATTTTTTCGCCATTGGAAAGCGTCGTCCAAACGCCTGAATTTTCCGTATTGTACGATACCGGAATCAGCGTCGAAACGGCTAAAGGCGCTCCCTGGCTTACCCGCCATTCGTCCACCCGCTTCAGATCCGCTACATTAAATGTAACGGGAACTTGTTCGGACGCATGAAAACTGCGTAAAGTAGGCTGATATTGAAAACTCGGCGGAATGCCTCCTTCGCTGATTTGCGCAGAAAGTTTCATTGATACGGGTAGGGCAAGTACCTCAATAAAAACTAATATCCTTAGAAAGAATCGTTTACTTTTCATCTAAATTCGTTTTTGCTGATAATCTGCAAATATATAAAAAATTTCAGATAAAAGTTTCTTTTTTTCTTTCTTATAACCGATTTAAGTAAAAAGTACAGACTTCCTGTTTTTTTCAGAAAACGCTCTTACACATTAAAACGATAGTGCATGATGTCTCCGTCCTGCACAATATATTCTTTCCCTTCCACGTTCATCTTACCGGCTTCTTTCACAGCCGCTTCCGAACCATATTGGATATAATCGCCGTATTTGATCACCTCGGCGCGGATAAATCCTTTCTCAAAGTCGGTATGAATCACGCCGGCGCATTGGGGCGCCTTACTACCTTTGAGGTAAGTCCAGGCACGCACTTCCTGAGGCCCGGCGGTAAGGAATGTCTCCAAGTTCAGCAATTTGTAGGCGGCTTTGATGAGCCGGTTTACGCCGGATTCCTGCAATCCTATCTCATTCAGGAACATTCCCCGTTCTTCAAACGTTTCAAATTCGGCGATTTCGCTTTCAATTTTGGCGGCGACAATCAGGATTTCAGCTTGTTCGTTTTGAACGGATTCGCGAATTTGTTCTACATAAGCATTTCCGCTGACAGCGCCGGCTTCGTCCACATTACAAACGTACATCACCGGTTTACCGGTCAATAAAAACAAGTCGTGGGCTATCTTCTGTTCGTCTTTCGTATCGAAAGTGACGGTGCGTGCGTTTAGTCCCTGCTCCAAGGCTTTTTTAAATTTCACCAGCACTTCATATACCTGTTTGGCTTGTTTATCGCCACCGGTTTGTGCTTGTTTCTGCACTTTTGAGATGCGACTTTCGATGGTTTCGAGGTCTTTGAGCTGAAGTTCGGCATCAATAATTTCCTTATCGCGTACGGGATTCACGGTTCCATCGACGTGAGTGACGTTTTCATCGTCAAAACAACGCAAAACGTGCAGAATGGCGTCTGTCTCTCGGATGTTAGCCAAAAACTTGTTGCCCAAGCCTTCTCCTTTGCTGGCGCCTTTGACCAGACCGGCGATATCGACAATCTCTACCGTCGTCGGTACAATCTTTTGAGGATGCACCAACCCGGCCAATTTATTCAACCGCTCGTCGGGAACGGTGATCACGCCGACATTCGGCTCGATTGTACAAAAAGGAAAGTTAGCCGCCTGCGCCTTCGCATTGGAAAGACAGTTGAAAAGGGTTGATTTGCCGACATTCGGCAACCCCACAATACCACATTGTAATGCCATTTTGTATATGCTTTGATTTTAAACGTGCAAAGATACGAAAATAGTTTCGTATTTCAATGCGCTTCCAACCAATTTGCACCAACGCCGCAGTCGGCAATCAGGGGCACTTGCAGTTGAACGGCATTCTCCATCTCGTTCAGTACTATCTGTTTGACTTGCTCCAATTCGTCTTTCCAAACGTTGAAGTTTAGTTCGTCGTGCACCTGCAGAATCATCTTACTGCGCAGTTTTTCGGTTTCAAAACGGCTGAAAATACGATCCATTGCTACTTTTATAATGTCGGCGGCGCTGCCTTGGATGGGCGCATTAATTGCATTTCGCTCGGCATAACCGCGGACAACGGCATTGTGGGAGTTGATGTCAGGCAGAAAACGTTTCCGCTTGAATATCGTCTCGACATAGCCTTGTTCCTTGGCGACCCGGATGCTTTCATCCATATACGCTTTGACTTGCGGATAGGTCTGGAAGTAACCTTCAATCAGGGCTTTCGATTCGGATCGTGGAATATTCAGCCGCTCGGCGAGACCAAAAGCGGAAATGCCATAGATGATACCGAAATTGGCGGTTTTGGCTTTCCGGCGCATGTCGGAGTTCACTTCTTCAAGGGAAATGCCATAAATCCTGGCGGCTGTGGCGGCGTGGATATCCGCTCCTTCACGGAAGGCTTCTATCATATTGGCGTCGCCGCTCAGGTGCGCCATGATTCGCAATTCAATCTGGGAATAATCAGCGGAAAAGAAAACACAACCGGCATTGTCGGGCGTGAAAGATTTTCGTATCTCACGCCCCATTTCATCGCGAATCGGAATATTTTGCAGGTTCGGATTCGTGGAACTCAAACGCCCGGTGGATGTCACGGTCTGATTGTACGAGGTATGAATCTTGCCTGTTTGCGGATTAATCAATTCGGGCAAAGCATCAATATAGGTACTAAGCAGTTTTTTTACACTTCTGTATTCTAATAATTTACCAATAACCGGATGTTTGTTTCGCAACTTTTCAAGGACATCTTCGCTCGTACTGTAATTTCCCATTTTGGTCTTTCTGGCAGAATTTTCAATCTGGAGACGATCGAACAGGATTTCACCGACTTGCTTGGTTGAATTGATATTAAACTCGGTCCCGGTCAATTTGTATATTTCTTGCTCTAACAGGATCATTTCCTTGGTGAGTTCTTCGGACGATTGTTTGAGCGCCTGTGTATCAAGCGTTACCCCGGTATATTCCATTTCGGCTAAGACATAGATCAATGGCATCTCAACATCTGAAAATAGAGAATCTAATCCTTCGGCAAGCAATTTCGGGGCAAAGAGATTTTTTAATTTCAGGGTTACATCCGCGTCTTCGGCTGCATACTCGTAAACTTTTTCCAACGGAACCGTACGCATCGACAATTGATTCTTTCCTTTGGCTCCAATTAACGATTCTATCGGTATCGGACGATATTTCAGGTAAGTCTCCGCCAGATAATCCATACCATGCCTTAACTCAGGATTCAACAGATAATGAGCAATCATCGTATCAAATAATCGCCCGGCTACACGGACGCCGTATTTTCGCAATACGAGCATATCAAATTTAATGTTTTGCCCGATTTTGGTTATGGCAGGATTCTGTAAAGCGCCAATGAAAGGGTCTAAAACGGATAAAGCCTCATTCATTGCCTCCGGAACGGGGATATACCATGCTTCGTTTTCTTTTACGGAGAACGACATTCCAACCAAATGAGCCTTTATAGGATCGATTCCATCGGTTTCGGTATCAAATGAAAATGATTCCTGAGAGGCCAAAAATTGACCTAATTTCGTTCTTTCTTCACCCGTATTCACAAGATGATAAGAATGGGGGATTTGAGACAATTCCGAACAGGCGGGAGAGGAAGACGTTAATTCGGGCAAGGGTGTATTTTCTTCTTCTTCTCCGATGGAATCGCCAAAAAGTGAAAGTTGGGTGGACACTTGGGGCTTAACCGGCGTTTGGGGGGCATACCCCTCTCCTAACTTACTGATAAAATTCCGAAACTCCAATTCGGTATAAAGTTCCAGAAGCCGCGCTTTATCAGGACTTTTACGGATACAGGCGGCAGCGTCAAACCGAATCGGGACATCCGTCACAATCGTTGCTAAAAATTTGGAGAAACGTATCTGTTCGCTATAGCTTTCTACCTTCGTTTTCAGGCTTCCTTTGAGTTGGTCAGTATTGGCCAACAGGTTTTCGATGCTGCCAAAATCGCCCAAAAGTTTTTGAGCGGTTTTTTCGCCCACTCCTGGACATCCGGGAATGTTATCCGAAGCATCGCCCATCAATCCCAAGAGGTCTATCATTTGTTCCACGGATTTCAGGTTGTATTTTGCCAACACATCCGGTATGCCAAGAACCTCATAATCACCGCCGAATTTCGGGCGGTATTGAAAAATATGTTCGGAGACCAACTGACCGTAATCTTTGTCGGGGGTCATCATATAAACTTCAAAACCTTCTTTTTCAGCTTGTTTGGAGATAGTACCGATGACATCGTCGGCTTCATAACGGGGAACCTCTAAAACAGGGATTTGGTATGCCTGAATAATCTCACGGATGAAGGGCACACATATACGGATGTCTTCGGGCGTTTCTTCCCGTTGCGCTTTGTATTGTTCAAAGGCTTCGTGACGGAATGTCGGGCCGGAAGGATCGAATCCAACGGCGATATGGGTAGGTTCTTCCCGCTTCAATACATCTTCAAGCGAATTGACAAACCCAAAAATAGCGGAGGTATTCATTCCTTTTGAATTTACCCTCGGATTTTTGATAAAAGCGTAATACGACCGATAAATTAATGCGTACGCATCGATTAAAATTAGTTTCATTTGAAATGTTCTTTTTTTCTACAAATATACCGATTCTCCGATAAATTTAGCCTTTTTATCCCTTTAATTTTGGTAAATCCGTCATATTTGCATCTTTTTTGTGGGTAAATGTACAAAAAATCTGTATTACTCACCACTTTTTCTTACTTTTGCACGGCGTAAAAATAATTTATGATTGACAGAGAAGAAATAGAAAAGCCGGTTACCGGCGCTTTTGAAGATTTTCAGAAGAATTTTAATGCGGCTCTTTACAGTGAAATACGAACGATACAATCTGCTATTGAGACGTTACAACATTCCAATGGCAAACATATCCGCCCGTTGCTTCTCCTTCTGACGGCGAAGGCGTGCGGGAATGTGACCGCTGTTTCGGTCAGCTCGGCTGTGATGCTTGAATTGGTTCATACAGCATCCTTGATTCATGATGATGTGGTGGACGAGACGAAACTGCGCCGTGGCATTCCTTCCGTAAATGCAACTCACGATAACCGCGTGGCCGTTTTACTCGGTGATTTTATCCTGTCGAATGCGTTGATTCGCGCCATAAACACAGGCAGCACGCAGATTGTCCGTATCATGGCCGACCTGTTCCACGAAATGGCGGAAGGGGAAATCAAACAGTTGGAAAATGCGGACGAACTGGTTCTGACGGAAAAAGACTATTTCATCGCTTTGGAAAAGAAAACAGCGATGTTGCTCGCTTCTTGCACCGAGATTGGCGCGATTACGGCAAATGCGCCGGTGGAATTACAACAGATGTGTAAGAAATTTGGGAAATTGCTTGGGTATTGTTTCCAGATTAAAGATGATATTTTTGATTATTTCGACAATATAAATATTGGTAAACCCAATGGAAATGATATTCGTGAGGGCAAAGTGACCCTGCCGCTTCTTTATGCGCTTGAATCGTCTTCGCCCGAAGAGAAAAAACCTTATTTGGAAATTCTTACGGCCAAACAGTTTACCCCGGAAAATGTGTCTCTCCTGATTCGTTTCGCCAAAGAAAAAAAGGGTATCGAATATGCCGAATCCCGCATGATTGAATATAAAGCTAAAGCCCTTGAAATCATAGACTCCCTACCCGATTCGGAAGCAAGGAACAGTTTGGCGCTTTTGGCAAACTACCTGATTGAACGGGCGAAATGATTTTCAGGAGCTTAACATCTTGCAGATTTAATAACTATCTATTGAAACAGGGACGGGCAAACCCCGCCCCTGCCAAAAATTTTGTTTTCCCCAAAATATTACCCCAATCGTTTTTCGATATCACGAACCAATTGGCTTGCGCCGATGCGGAAACGTTCATTATTCAACCATTCTGTACCAAGTACCTCTTTTACAATTGTATAATACACAACCACGTCCTCGGCGGTACGAATACCGCCGGATACTTTTATACCGACTTTGTTGCCTGTCAGGGCCGCATATTGTTTGATGGTGCGGCAGATGGTATATACGGCTTCGGGTGTTGCGCCGGGATAACCTTTTCCGGTGGATGTCTTGATGAAATCAGCGCCGGAATATAACGCTAATATCGTGGCGCGCTGTATATTTTTGGCAGTAGCCAACGCGCCGGTTTCTAAAATGACTTTCAATTTTGCCCCGCGGCAGCTTTCTTTAATCTCGGATAATTCATCGGTCAATTCTTCGAGCGCATCTTCAATGAAATAGCCCAGATTCATCACAACGTCGATTTCATCGGCGCCGGACATTACGGCCAGAGCTGTTTCGGCGATTTTGACTTCAGAAAATGTCTGGGACGCAGGAAATCCGGCCGCAACGGAGGCAATCTTTACATCTTTGGCGAGCAATGCCTGCTTCACGGTTTCTACAAAAATCGGATAGGTGCAGATTGCGGCGACATTGGAGACATCCGGGCGCGTCCCTTCAAACTGATTCACCTTTTCGACTAATTTCCAGACAGTTTCCTTTGAGTCGAGGGTGTTCAGGGTTGTCAAATCAATACACTCGTAAATCCGTTTCAATACTTCGGCCGTGAAATTTTCCTGAAAATGCCTATCCAACAGCGCTTTGACTGATTTTGTAATCGTTTCGTCCGGTTGAACGGCTTCAAACCGTTCCAGACACTCATGATACCTGTTATGTGTATGTTCCATACGTTTATAATTTTGTATTGT
>JAISJX010000433.1 GCA_031261145.1 Tannerella sp. | reverse complement strand
TGTCGGTTTGACGGTATTTCTCACTTCGTGCGGAGATTTTATGGACATCAGCGAATATACCCACGACATGCTCACCTACGATTCCATATTCGCCAGCAAGGATAAAATGGAAGGGTATTTGTGGGCAACGGCTGCCCGTTTGCCTCACGAAGGCGCTATTTGGGGTAATGGCGCTGCTTCCGGAAAATCATTTCCGGGAATAGCCTGTTCCGACGAAGGCTTTATACAGTGGATTTCTTCCGGTTGGCAGTCCGGACAGTTCATACAGGGCACCTTGAATCCTGACAATATTGGAACTACCAACCTGTCCATTTGGGCTGAAATGTACCAGATTATTCGTAAAATAAATCTGATAATTACCAATATAGACAAGTGTCCGTTATCAACGATTGAACGCAACGAACTGTTGGGCTACTCCTACTTTGTACGGGCTTATGCCTATTCGCACTTGTTGATGGTACACGGTCCGGTAGTGCTTGTCGGCGACCGCGTTTACGAAACCAACATGGCGCCTGATTATTACATCACGGAACGTGCTACTTACGACGAATCCGTGGAGTACATCTGTTCAGAATTGGAAAAGGCGGCGCGTTTCGTTCCCCTGAAAGTAACTGTGGCAAATTTCGGACGTCCTACGCGCGGCGCTATTTATGGACTGATAGCCCGTATCAGGCTGCAACATGCCAGTCCGTTGTTCAATGGCGGCGGAGGCGCTTCCGGCGTTGCTGCCGGCGCTGCGCGATCTTATTTTGGAGACTGGAAAAGAACTTCCGACGGAGCCGATTTCGTCAATCAGAATTATGACGAAAAAAGATGGGCGCTGGCGGCATATACCGCAAAACGTGTAATGGACATGAACCTTTATGGTCTGCACACCGTAGAAGCCGATAACAGTACTCCGGCACTGCCTGCAAGCATTGTCAACCGGAACAATTTTCCGGATGGACCGGCCGGTATTGATCCGTACAGGTCTTATGCCGAAATGTTTAACGGTGAAGGAGTAGCCGCCAACAATCCCGAATTTGTATGGGGACGCATGGAGCCGGTAGTTGCCTCCTATACCCAGCACAGTTTTCCCAAGGAATACGGCGGATATGGAGGTATGGCGCTTACCCAAAAAGTGGTGGACGCTTTCTACATGGCGGACGGCAGCAATCCGATAGCGCCGGGAACAGTTGATTGTCCCTACGACGAATCGGGTTTCATGTCGGGTGTAAGGAGTTTTTCAGGATACAGGTTAGGAGGCGGAAGTTATCCCGTATATAATATGTACGTAAACCGCGAGGCAAGATTTTACGCTTCCGTAGGATTCAGCCAGTGTCTGTGGCCCATGCTTTCCACCACCGAAACCGCACGTAACAACATCTACTTTGGTTATGCAACAGATGATAATGTAGGAAAATACAAAACGGCAGGCAACGTGGAAGATTATACTACTACGGGATATGTTTCCAAGAAATTTGTCCATCCGGATGATGCGTGGACAGGCACAAGCGCAAGCCGTTTACCCAAACCTTTCGGCATCATTCGCTATGCGGAAATCCTGCTGTCGTATGCAGAAGCATTGAACAATCTTACGCATGAGTGGACCATTACCGGAGAAGACGACATGGAATATACTTTTTCGCGCGATGTAAACGAGATAGCCAAAGCCTTCAATCAAGTGCGTTACAGAGCCGGACTTCCGGGACTTACGAACGAACAGTTGGCAGACAAAGATCAGATGTTTACCGCAATAGAAAGAGAGCGGATGATTGAATTTTTGCACGAAAACAGACGGTACTACGATATTCGGCGCTGGGGCATATATTTGGAGCGGGATTCGGAACCCATTGAAGGAATGGATGTTGAAGGTAAAAGAAGTGACAACACCTATTACCAGCGTACACGCTTGGATAACCTGCGGGCGCGAAGCCGCGTGACCGACCGAAAAATGGTTTGGGTGCCTCTGCCCAGCAACGAAATAAAACGGGTGCCCAGTATTGTGCAAAATCCGGGATGGTAATTGAGAACTAAAAACTAAGAATGATATGAAAAGATATAATCAATCCAAAAGAATAAAAATGCAGCGTTTTTCAATTGCTGCCTGTTTCACAATGCTCGTAATGGCGATGTTCTCCTGCAATAACGACGAACGGTTTCACGAAGAAATGTACAAGAGTGTTTTCAGTCTGGTCTGTGACAATGACAATGTTTATTCGGCAGTCCATTCCTTTGAAAATGAAATATCCGAAGGCTTCGTTTCCGTTTACTGCGGAGGAACCAATCCCATCAAGGAAGATGTTGTCATTGAGTTGGAATATGATACCGACATCATCAATAAGTATAATTACAGGTATTACGACCTTGATACTCCCCGTTATTCCAAAGTGCTTGACGCTTCGCGGTTTGATATGTCGGGCTTCACTGCTACCATGAAAGCAGGACAGGCAGACCCGTATGTCACTTTTCCGCTGAAAATCCATACGGCAGGTATATCGCCGGATTCCGTTTATTTTATTCCACTAAAAATCAAAAGTTTGAGCCGGGAATACGACATCAATCCAAATAAGGTGAGTGTGATGTATCGTCCTTTTGTGGAAAACAAATATGCACAGACCAAGGTGAACACCACCTATTCATCGCGTGGTGAGAAATCGGGAATGGAAATCGTTTCTACCAAGAGAATGTATCCGCTTACGGCAACACAATCGCGTGTTACAGTTGATACACAAACCGGTTTGACGGACAATATTACGAATCTGGAATTAATCCGGCGTTATGCCATTATCCTGACCGTTGGCGCCGACAATTTGGTAACTCTTTCACCCTACGGCACCATTCAGGTGGAAGCGTTAGGAACACCGGACGAAAATCGTTACGAAATAAGCGACTTCAACCGGTTTTATCTCCACTATCGCTATCGGACATTAACAACACCCGCCACTGAAACTTCGGCTGCGGTATATAGCGCATGGGTCGAAATCACCGAACTGCTCAAAAGGCAAAACTAAGGTAATTCACATTGCTTAATAGAAAGGCTGCCTCAAAAAAGGCAGCCTTTTTTATTGATTGGTTCAGACTTTTATCGCCTTAAAATCAACAAATTTCAAATCCGATGAAATGTAATGTTCCTCTGCTTTATGTTCCTTTACCAAATCGGTACTCAGATATTTCTTGTTGTCGTCGGCAATAACGGTAACTACGACTGCATTTTCTCCCATTGCATGTTGCAATTTGATAGCCGCCGCCATATTTCCTCCCGACGAGATGCCAACCGCCAAACCAAGTTCCCGAGC
>JAISJX010000421.1 GCA_031261145.1 Tannerella sp. | reverse complement strand
AAGGGCTGACGCCTCAGTTCCTGAACGCGATGGAAGCCAAAGTGAAACAAATCGAATCGCTCAATATACGGCAGAACGATTTGATTCGCGAACGCAACCGCCTGACCGAGAAAAACACCAATCTGTTCAACGACTTGTGGAAAAGCCTGCAACCGGTGTTGAACACCGCCAAAGCGATTTACCGCGGAGTGGATGCCGTCAAACTGAAAGACTATACCGTTACGCAATTGGTGAAAAGGATTCATGCGGAGGGGAAACGGAAACCGACCGCGCCGGAAGAACAAAATAAAAACAGTTGACTATGAAAAGAAAGTTATTTTTGATGGCGTGTTGTATCGCCATGTATGCAGGCGTCAGTATGGCACAGGATGTAATTGTGACCAAGAATGCGGAGAAGATCAATGCCAAAGTTCTTGAAGTGAATACTGATGACGTCCGGTACAAACGTTTTGACAATCCGGAAGGTCCGATCTATACGCTCCTGAAAAGCAAAATCGCGTCTATTATGTACCAGAACGGAACTGTGGAGACATTCGAGGCGGAAAAAACACCGCCTCAAAAAGCGTTAACGCCTGTACAGAAGCCGGAAAACACCCCCGTACAAAAAACGCCATCGTTCGAAGCGGCAAACAGGGAAAGCGGCGGCAAGGCGGCTGTCGTTGTAGCTCCCGCCGAGGTGAATGATGTGGTGGGCGTTGGGCATTTCGGAGGGTATGTGTCCGACATGCTGATGGAGCAGTTGCTTCTGGGCAACAAGGTGCGTTTGCTGGATCGTTCCGTACTGAACGCGCAATTGGACGAAGTGCAGTTGGCAGGCGAATATATCGACCCGAACACAGCCATTCAAAAAGGGAAAATAGCCGGTGCACGATATATTATTCAGGTAACGATGCAAAAACCGGATGTAGTCAACGTCCGTACGGGCATACCGCTTGCTTCCATCATGGGCGCGGCGCAGGCGGCGACAGGCAAGAACATCGGCGCACAGTATGCGTCGAATGCACAGGTCGGCACCTTGAAAGCGGCGGTAACCATCTCCACCCGCGTGGTTGATCTGGAAACGGGCGAAGTGGTTTTCATGTGCAGCGGAAGCGGAAAATCGCAGGGAAAATCGCAACTGTCCCTCGAATATGGCGCTTTGGGCGGGGCTGAATTAAACGGCGGCGCCGACGGTTTCAAACAAACCGTCACAGGCAAAGCCATCCAACAGGCATTCATGTCCATCGGACGCAACCTGAACGGTTACTTTGCCGGCGACATCGACAAAAAAGTGATAGGCTCCGCCGGGGGCGCCTTGCGCTATGGCGATGAAATTTCGCTCAGGGGCGCTTCGCTCTATATGGGTGTTGAAAAAATGAACAAGGAAAGCGCACAAATGGCTTTTGCGGATCATCCGGAATGGTTTTTTCAGTACAAACAGGCAAAAAGCAACATAAACGGGGCTTGGTGGCTTATGGGTGTTGGAGCAGTAGCCTCATTTTTTGGTATAGAGGGATTTATTATAGGAATCTATGACGGGGCTGGCTATGTTACGGCTCTTGGAAGTGCTGGGATTGCTGTTGGGCTTGCCAGTATTGGCGGCGGAATCTATCTGAATAAAAAGGGTCACAAACAGCTAAGGAATATAGCATCCGAATATAATAACTCACAGCGACAGTCATATTATAACAATCAGCCCCGCTTGAATCTCGTTATGACCGGCAATGGCGCAGGCTTGCGATTGACATTTTAACAACAACACCCCTCGTCTTTTCGGATATGAAAGAACTTAGGAATAACAACATGAATGTTCAAACTGTTTATCAGAAAACAATCCTGTTTGCCGCCCCCGAAGAGACGGATAATTTCAACTTTTATTTGGACTGAATGGAAGAAATTTTCAAAAAAAACTCTTTATTTTACGGATAATGACTATATTTGCGCCGCCATTAATAAAATGAATGGAGAAACTTGCAGTTATAATCAATCCGATTTCAGGTACAGAGTCAAAAAAACGGATTCCTGAATTATTAGACCAGCATATTTTGCCGGAAGCATTTGAACGACAAATCTTCTATACGGAATATGCGGGTCATGCCTTTGAACTGGCGTCTCAGGCAGTTCAAAACAATTTCGACTATGTGGTTGCCGTAGGCGGTGACGGCACTGTCAACGAAGTAGCCAAAGCCTTGATACATACTCCGGCAGCATTGGGTATCATTCCGATGGGTTCCGGCAACGGACTGGCGCGAGACCTTTCTGTTCCCATTGATATTCGTAGAGCGCTGAAAGTCATTGCCGAAAAGAATGTAACAACGATTGATTACTGCAAAGCCAACGAATATATCTTTTTCTGCACATGCGGAATCGGTTTCGACGCCTTGATTAGCAAGCGTTTCTCTGAAGAGAAACGGCGTGGCGGAATAATGTATGTGAAAAACATACTCGCCGAATTTCCTAAATTTCACCCCGACATGTATGAAATCATTCTTGAAAACGAGATTATTACAAAAAACGCTTTTATGGTTACCGTTGCCAACGCCTCGCAATACGGTAATAATGCGTTCATTGCGCCGGAAGCCAGCATGAGCGACGGACTGATGGATGTGGTGGTCGTTTCACCCATCGGACCGTTGGATGTAGTTCCCATAACGATTCAGATGTTTACCAAACAAATAACGAAAAATCACAAGATACAATGTTATCAGTCTAAAAAGCTGATGCTGAAACGGGATAAACCCGGAATCATGCACATCGACGGCGAATCGGTACAGACCGGCGACACCATCACAGTCGAAGCCATTCATAAAGGATTACATGTCATTGTTCCGCAATAAAATAACTCAAAATAAACGAATATGAAAAACTTGATTTTTATCGTCCAATTTATAGCCATCAGTCTGACTGTACAGGCTCAATCTGTGAAAATATATAACACAGAGACGGATGCAAACGCGCAAATAGAAGTCGCCATTCAAGAAGCCGCTCAATCAGGAAAACATGTTTTCATTCAGATTGGAGGCAATTGGTGCACTTGGTGCCTCAAATTTCATGATTTTGTCGCAAATTCTTCTTCCATCAAGGATATCTTATATGAAAATTATGTTGTTATTAAAGTAAATTACAGTCCCGAAAATAAAAATTTACCAGCCATAAAGCGATTGGAATATCCCCAGCGATTCGGATTTCCGGTATTCGTTATCCTGAATGGAAAGGGAGAGCGAATCCATACTCAAAACACTGCCTATCTGGAAGAAGACAAAGGATACAGCGAGAAAAAAGTGGTGGAATTTCTGAAAGCATGGACGCCTAAAGCCATCGACGCGGCCTCCTATCCGGAAATATGAAACACACAAAAGTATAACTTAGGAGCTGTCAAGTTATAAAAGTATCAATATCTGACAAGTAGAGATTGCTTCGTACCTCGCAATGACGGGAGGTGAAATATTGCGATTGCAATCCC
>JAISJX010000321.1 GCA_031261145.1 Tannerella sp. | reverse complement strand
ATATCCGGCGGCCAGCGCTGCTTCGGCTGTTTCATGAATATCGGTTACGGTCGGAATATCAAACGTTTCGCCTACCTTGCGAAGGATTTTCAATGCTTTTTCATCGCCGATACCGGTGAAAGAGTCTAAGCGCGAACGGTTTGCTTTGCGGTAAGAGCCTTTGAAAATGTATGGGATATTCAGGCGGCTGGTGAGTTCGACAATTTTCCCTGCAATCTGCAAAGCCATTTCTTCACCTTCTATCACGCAGGGGCCTGCCATAAGGAAGAAATTCCGGTTGTTCTTGAAATTTTCTACTGTAATCATATCTGTTTCTATTTTATTGATTCTGAATGTCTTTTAATAAACTCTCCGTGATAGCTATTTTTTCCTCTGTTGGAAGCGAGGCATCTATCCAATGTATTTGATTGCCACGACGTTCCATCCCGCGAAACCACGTCATTTGCCGTTTGGCAAACTGATGGATGGCAATCTCTAACTGGGAAACCATTTCGTCACAAGTCAATTCGCCAATTAGGTACTGGGTGAGATATTTATATTCCAACCCGTAGTAAATCAGGTCTTCCGGGGAGATGCCGGAGGCAAGGAGACGGCGTACTTCATCTATCATACCTTCTTTCAAACGGCGACGGAGACGTTGGGAAATTTTTTGCCGACGCAGTTCGCGGTCGATTCGGATACCGATAATCAAGCTATGGAGCGGTTCGTATTCACGGACAGATGGCGTTTCCCGCACATAATATTCTTCAATCTCAATGGCGCGGATTGCCCGTTGCGCCGTGTCCACATCGGTCTTGTTATGAAGCGTCTTATAACCGGCTAATATCGTTTCAAGCTCTTTTATAGATTTGTTTTCTAATGACTTGCGTAATTCCGGATTTTCCGGTACATCCTGTAGTTTGTATCCCTTCAGTACGGCTTCGATATACAGTCCGGTGCCGCCGCAAAGGATGGGGATTTTTCCTTTTCGATGGATTTGCTCGTAAATGCGAAAAAAATCATGTTGGTATTCAAAAACATTGTATTTATATCCCGGATTGCATATATCAATGAGGTGGCAGGGAACGGTTTTTCCGTGTACAGTGTAGTCGGAGAGGTCTTTACCTGTTCCGATATCCATGGAACGATAGACCTGTCGGGAGTCGGCGCTGATGATTTCCGTATCCAAACGACTTGCTAAACAGGCCGCAAAGGAAGTTTTGCCTGATGCCGTCGGCCCTAATACCGTAATGAGTTGATATGCTTCCATTGAGGGACAAACTTATACTTAATCAACTGTACTGTTGCGGCGTATTGTTCATCCGTTGCCTCACTCCTTCATAGACCAGAATGGACGTGGCGACCGAAACATTTAATGAACCGATAGTCCCAAACTGGGGAATTTTTACGATTTCGTCGCATATACGCAGATTTTCAAAGGAAACGCCGGTATCTTCGGCTCCCATGATGATGGCGACGGGATGAGTATAAGTCACATCCGTATAGTTTTTTGCGGCTTTTTCACTTGCCGCAATGACGGTGACGCCACTATCTTTCAGGAACCGGATAGCCTGATTGATAGATTTTTCCTTGCAAACGGGAATGACGTTCAAGGCGCCGGCTGAAGTTTTCATGGCATCGGCATTGACGGACACGCTTTCTTTGGAGGGAATGACTATTGCATCCACCCCGGCGCATTCGCAGGTACGTGCAATGGCGCCAAAATTACGGACATCCGTAATCCCGTCCAACAGAACGATAAACGGGTCTTTTCCCTGTTCGTACACAAACGGAATGATGTCTTCGAGCCGGTGATATGTTACGGCTGATACAAAAGCAATTACACCCTGATGATTTTTCCGCGTGATACGGTTCAACCGTTCCAGCGGGACGCGCTGAACGGGGATGTTCCGTTCTTTCAGCGCTGCATAAAGTTCTTTTATCAAATCGCCTTGTAAATCGGGTTTTACAAGCAACTTATCTATTTCTTTTCCAGCCTGTACGGCCTCAATTACGGCGTGAATGCCGAATATAATATTATTTTCTTTCATCGGATGTTATTCAAAAGTTCTTTGGCATTGGCTACGGACGCTTCCGTAAGGGAGGAGCCGCTTAACATACGGGCGATTTCGTTTATGCGCTCGGCAGCGTCTAAATGCCGGATGCGTGTATAGGTACGTTCTGTCGTATCTTCTTTATAAACAAAGTATTGCGCTTTCCCTTTGGCTGCAATCTGCGGCAGGTGCGTGATAGTAATCACTTGCATCTTCTGACCTAAATCCTGCATGATGTCGGCCATTTTATCGGCGATTTCGCCGGAAGTACCGGTATCAATCTCGTCAAAGATAATCGTCGGCAGTGCAGCGAACCCGGCAATCATTGCTTTTATACACAGCATCACGCGAGAAATTTCACCGCCGGAAGCCGTTTGCGCTACGGGTTTTAACGATTCATTTTTATTGGCGGAGAAAAGGAACCGGATTTCGTCCATTCCGTCGGCTGCGGGTTTCGGCCTCGGCACAAAGTCGATTTGGAAACGCACATTGGGCATTCCCAACAATACCATGCGTTTAACTAACTGTTGTTCGATGGTTTGGGCGGCTTTTTTCCGTTGTTTACTTAGTTCGGCGGCCTGCTTTGAGAGCGTTTGATAGGATGCGGACAACTGTTTCTCTAAAGATGCTATTTCTTCATCGAACGATTCGATTGTTTTCAACTGTTTTTCAAAATCATCGCGGCGGGTAATCAACTCATCAACTGAAGATACACGATGTTTTTGCTGTAACGAATAAAGCGTATTTATACGGTCGTTGACCCATCCCAAACGTGCCGGGTCAAACTCGATATCTTCCTTTAATACACCGATTTCCGAAGCAAGATCGTTCAGGTCGATATAGGCTGATCGCAACCGCTCGGCAAATTCTTGCGCTTTCGGAAAATAAGCGTTCAGGGCTTCAATCGCGGACAAAGATTCTTGTAGTTTTTGGACAGCGCCTTGTTCTTCCTCATTCAGCAAAGCGGTCACTTTGTAGAATGCACCTTTTATTTCTTCGGTATGTGATAGCGTTTCCAATTCCTGTTCCAACTCCGCTTGTTCGCCCGCCACTAATTGCGTTTTTTGGAGTTCTTCAAACTGAAAACGGATGTAATCTTCATCATTTCCGGCTTTTATCGCTTTATCTTTCAGTTCTTCCAAACTTGCAGATAATGAGGTATAATGGTTGTACTCAGCTTTATATGTTTTTAATAACGCCGCATTCTGTGCAATCGTATCGACTACATTCAGTTGGAAATGCGTATCGGCGAGCAACAGGTTTTGATGCTGCGAATGTACATCTATCAAGCGGTCTCCCAGGTCTTTCACAACGGTTAGCGGGGTGGGGGAGTCGTTGATGAAAGCGCGTGATTTTCCGGAGTTCAGGAGTTCGCGGCGCAAAATACAATTCTCGGCGTCGTACTCCAAATCGTTCGATAGAAAAAATTCTTCCAGATGATAGGCCGAAATATCAAACACAGCTTCTACTATACACTTTTCGGAACCGGCCTGAAGACTGCTGCTGTCGGCGCGTTGTCCCAATACTAAAGCTAAAGCGCCTAAAATGATAGACTTTCCAGCTCCGGTCTCGCCGGTAATCACGGAAAAACCATCTTCAAACTGAATGTTCAAATGGTCTATCAGGACATAATTCCGTATCAATAAGGATTTCAGCATATTCTATTTCTTTAGTGCATCTAAACGGGTGGTTTCCGAGGGATATAAATTTGTTAAAATCTTATAACCTTCCTGTTTTTCCTGAGTGGTCGCTTTTGTATAAATGGCGGCCAGCTCGTCC
>JAISJX010000278.1 GCA_031261145.1 Tannerella sp. | reverse complement strand
GTATCCGTACTCCATGTCAACGGCTGGCGTGTCGCCGATAATCAGGATGATATAAAATCGCTTGATGGGTTAGTATCAGCCATAAAAGAATGTCAGCAGTTGGGGGTTAAAATCATACTTGATTTGCACATTAATGATGCTGAAAAAAAATCGTCCTGGTACGAGAATGAACTGAAAAATTACGTCATCACGAATTTTTACGGTATGACCACAGACGTCCGCATGTTATGCCCGCATACAAAAGAATTGATTTCAATTACGGAGAACAAGTATGCAAAAAACAAAGAAATACTGGCGGCCGACGGCGTTATCATTTTTGACAATAACAATAATGGCGGTACTTTCTTCTGTTTCGATACTCATCATGGCCACAAGGCGCCGGAATTTGTACAAGCCGGGACATTCAATCTCGACCGGTCTTTTGCCAGTGAGGTGAAGAAAGCCAAACCCGGTATAGCCGTATTGGGATTCGGTTTTCTCGACGCACAAACCGCTATTTATGACGGGTATAGAATGGGTACTAATTTTCTCAAACAGGAAAAACATCGCTACATCAATACGCAAACTCCTATTCTGTCGGTCATTGACGAACGTATGGCACGAGAAGATTTGAATCTCTGTTTAAAAGACAGATATACGATTTGTTACAATTTCTCTTTACTCGGAAGGGAATTGGAACGGTATCCTTTGATTGTCAAATATGGCAGGGAAATCGAATCTCTGAGACGTACCTGTAAAGAGTTTGTCTGGGATGGCGAATTTCGGGACACACAAGGCGCTCGTGTAGAAGGTGTTAATCTGTCCTATTCGGTATATCAGGCCAAGGATGGACGGAAAGGATTGGTCATTGTTAACAACGGAACAGACAATGTATCAACAGCCAAAGTGACTATCGACCAATCAAACCGGTCGTTAATAGTAGCCTCACCTGAAAACCCCGAAGGAGTCATTTATAATGGAAGTGTTTCAATTGAACCGCTGTCTGCAATCGTAGTAATGGAAAAATAAATATAGAAAGGATGAAAAAATATATCTTACTGTTACTCAGTATAATTTGTGCAGGTTTCATTCATGCACAACACAATTATCAATCGGAGAACAGCCGTATCTCCTGCGTATTTGATCAGGACAATGGTTCACTGACCGGGTTAATCAACAAAAATACCGGATGGAAAGTAATTGCCGACAGCAAATACGGAAATTCATTCAATGTGCGTATCAAACTGCCCGATGGCAGTATTTACAACCTGAACGGAAAGTCTCAACCGAAGCCCCAAGTGGACAGGAATGACAATGTCATTACATTCACCTGGAAGAATCTGAAACACAACAATAAAGATTTGAATATTACATTTGTTGGCAGTGTCAGAATCGACGAACAGGAGGGGTTGCTTTACAGTGGCGAGGTGAAAAACAATTCGGATGCAGTTGTTGAAGAACTTATCTGGCCTTACATCGGAGAGGTATCCGTTCCGGATAAAAATAAAAAGTTCAATTTTCAGCACGTTACCTATTCGGCGATGGCGGAAACGTCCCTGTATCCGGATATAAGTAATTACAGCGGAGGTTGTTCGTTACCCGTAAATTGTTTCGGTTTACTGAATAACGACAAAGAAGGCTTATACATCAGCAGCAAAGATGCGGATTTGACCGAGTTCATCAATTATAAGTATAATGTCGTGCCGTCAGATGGTTTCGACCGGACTTTGGGTAGTGCAACAGCCAAGAAAAACCATGCTGAACGGGACAACATGCGGATTGAAGTGCAGGTTGACCGGATGCTGTTTGTTCAGCCGCATCACGACAAGAAATTAGTGGAAGTAGCGGTAACACCCTATACAGGAAGTTGGCATGTTGCTGCGGATATGTATAAAAAATGGCGTGCTACGTGGTATGTTACCCCTCACCGGCCTGACTGGATAAAAAAAGTGAGCGCCTGGCAGCAACTGCAAATCAACAGTTCGGATGATTACCTGAATTTCCCATACAAAGAGTTGGTAAGTTATGCGAAAGATTGCAAGAAATACGGCGTAAATGCTATTCAATTAACCGGATGGAACTTGGGTGGACAGGACCGATGTATCCCTTCGCATGATGTTGACCCGCGTCTCGGTACTTTTGATGAATTGAAAAATGCTATTGCAGAATCTCAGAAAATGGGAGTAAATATCTTGCTTTTCACTAAATTTACCTGGGCGGAAGTGACGTGGGATGGTTTTCCGCGCTATAAGGATTATGTCGCATGGACACGTAATCTGGAAGACTGTGATCATGGCGGATATGCTTACAATACATTTACACAATTCAAAGGAATAACGATACGCCGTTTCAAAGTGTTGTGCATGTATGATCAGGAATGCCGGGATGCGCTGAAAGAAGAATTTCAGAAGTGCCTTGACCTTGGCGCCAATGGGATGGTTTACGACGAGAACCAGCACCATGCCGGACATTGGCAGTGTTTCAATCCCAATCACCACCATGATGGGCCGGTGCCTCTGCACCAGGGCGCCGATTTGCTGGGTCGTGATTTTCAGGAAATGGTGCAGAAACAAAGCCCTGACTTTGTGATGTGTGGCGAAGGTTGTTACGACTTGCAAGCCAAATATTACATCACCTACGCACGTCAGGATGTTCTTCAGATTGCCGCTTCGCGTTATATTGACCCGGAACTGCCTGTTGCCATCGCTGTCACCCGGCACAACGATAAGAACAAAATCAATACCTGCCTGCGTTGCAAGTATTCCATCAGTTACGAACCCCGTAATTTCAAGGGGAGATTAAGTGAAATACCCAGAATGATGGAGTATGGAAAAAAAGTGGACGACCTGAGACGGAAATACAGCGATTTCCTGTGGGATGGCGAATACAGGGACGTACTGGGGGCGACCGTAGAAGGTAAAGATATTGTCTATTCGGTATTTGAACGTTTGAGCGACCGAAAAAAAGCGGTAGTCGTACTCAATACCAACATTCATGATTCTGTGAAGGCAACCGTATCTATTGACGGAGGCGGTCAGCAGCAGGTAATGGTTTCTCCTGAGAAACAAAACCCTGTGGCCTTCAGCGGTTCGGTAAGTATTCCGCCACAGTCTGCTGTTGTAATTTTTGAAAAGTAAATGTCTGAACTGTGATTTTAATATGATTGAAAAGATTTATCGGATGATAAAGAATAATTTGAAGAGAGGCTTCCTGCTGATACTGTTTATTTCAGGCTTTTTACCTTGTGTAGCCCAAAAGAGTCGGAAGGCTGATCCTAACTGTATTCCAACCGGTTTGGAAGCGATGGCCAAGATAGAGCGATTACCGGTACTTTATCCCGCAGGAACAAAAAAGAACCGCTGTATCACGTATGATGCAGCAGGCGGGAATGGGTTTGGTCTTTTCCAAGCCATGTTTAAGAAGTACGTTGACCTGAACGGCGAAATCGTCTTTTTTGATGCCTGCGGGCCGGGATGCCTCTACCGTCAGCAGATGAATATCTGGATAAACAACGGCGTCGGCGCCAAAAATAAAAACATCCGCATCCGGTATTATTTTGATGAGGAAACGACGCCGCGCATGGATGTTCCGGCATTTGAATTTTTCAACGGCGAACATGCGCCTGTATCCGTCCCTTTTGCTTTCAGACAAAACAGTCAGTTCGGTATTGTATATTATCCTTTCAGCTTCGAAAAGAGACTGCGCATTACACTCTCCGATACGGCCCTTGTACGTATGGTAAATGAAAAGATTGAAGCCACCTGCAACTGGTTTCAGTTCGATTATCTGACATATCCGGTCGGGACAAAAGTCAAGACCTGGGATTCGCAAACGGCTGAATATGAAGAAACAGTAAGGAAGCAATGGACTCACTTGGGGGAAGACCCGAAAAACGCGACCGGGAATCAGTCGGTCGAAAAGACCTTTCCGCTTCGTCCGGGCGAGCAGGCGGTCCTGTTCGAACATCACGGAGAGGCTTCCATCACCGGTATTCAACTGCAATTGGAGCCATTCACTGCCGAAACGTTCTATAATACACAAATACGGATACAATGGGACGACCTGTCCGTACCGTCGGTAGATATTCCCGTCAGCTATTTCTTTGGGGGTGGCGGCGTGAAAGACGGCCAATGGAACGACGTGTTCACCTGTTTGTTGCATGGGTATAATGCGGAAAACCATACGGCTTATTGCTACTGGCCCATGCCGTTCCGCAAACAGGCAATCATTTCGTTGGTCAATCATTCTGCGGAAAATATAGATGCACTGATCGGCAAAATTTCCTGGAAACCGGCGTCGGTTCTCAGTTATCCGGAGAAAGAAACCGGATATTTTTCGATGAAACTGACCAAAGACGTCAGTCCCGGCAGTTTAACACGCAGGGATTTTGCCAAGCCCTACGCCAATGCTTTTTATGAGAAAGGTCATGGACAGGTGATAGCGGTCAACATGTGGTCGGGAAATTTCTGGGAGGACGGAGATGAATTTACATACATTGACGGCAGTCGTACCCCACAAATACATGGCGACGGCACGGAGGATGATTTCAACCAGGGCTGGGCAGGCGCACGTTATCAGAAACCTGTCTGGGGAGCGTTGATGAATGGTGTGAAAGGAGCGTACCGTATTCACCTCAACGAGCCATATATCTATTATAATGAGATTGATATGCGTTTCGAACATACAATGGCAATTAACTATAACAGTCCCCACGAACGAAAAAGACAAGGAACGGATAGTCTGCTTATCGAAACTGAATTTGTTGTTTGGTACTATCAGTCGCCATTTGGTTCTGTACTCAAACTGACCGACAGCATGGATGTTGGAAACGATGCCGGCGAGCAGGCACATACG
Source organism: Tannerella sp. (assembly GCA_031261145.1). The sequence goes on along the minus strand of JAISJX010000278.1, from coordinate 3,066 downwards.
TATCGGATTGCCGGACAGCGGGATTTCAACACACTTACACAGGGATACGACAGCTATGAAAGCGCTGATAAGTATGACATCGTCACCGACAACGGACGTTCATTCGACCAATACTGCGAGTTCACGGCTACGCTTATGCCGAACAATCGGGGTGTTCGCCTGAGGGAAAGAATCAACCGGACGGACAATGGCATTCAGACAGCCAACGTCTATGTGGACGGGAAAAAAATCCCTGTTCCGTGGTACATTGCCACTTATTCCGAACAGGCAAACAGAAAGGAACGGTCGTTTGACGGCTGGTTTGACAGCGAATACGAGATTCCTGTCGAATATACGAAAGGAAAAAAGCAGATTGAAATACGAATAGAACATGTTCAATCTGTCAAAAATGAACTAAATTCATATTACTATTGGATATATTGTTATCAATAAAAACAGATAAAGATGATAAAACGAATACTGACTTTTTTAATTGCTTCCATCGTTTTTTGCGGAGCAATTTATGGACAAAAGACCTCTCAAACGAATACGGTGCAAAAGATTCCCCGCGTTCGTTTTACAGGCGATCCTTTTGCACAAATGGCTACGGCTATCTTTGCAGAGACATTGCAGGATATGCGTAATAAAATAGAATATGGAAACAACAGCGATTATCCTGCCGGTTTTTTTCATACGTCCACCGAGCAGAAAGGCGTTCCTCAATACTATAGAGACATGTGGTCGCGGGATTGCGGTCGCGGCGTGATTGAACTCTGCCGGTTGGGTTTTACCGAAGATGCCAAAATGATCAGCCGCTACTTTTTGGCGCATAAAAATTTCGGCGATCATTGGGGGCGTGAGTTGCATCGCGCCAATGCACCCCATACCGGTTTTGAACTGGATGGAAACACCTTGATCATTGCCGCTATATGTAACACATGGCGGGTAAATGGAAAAGACAGGGCGCTGGGGCGGGAATTTTGTCAAGGTCTCCAACCTGTGGTTGACTGGGTAGCTTCCTCCATAGAAACGTCCCCTTATTACGGATTGATGCCCTCCAGTTCCGAACTGTCCGGAAATCCCGGACCAGCCTTTTTTGTTTACAGCATATTTGCCAATTACGGGATATATACCGTATTGGAACAGATAGCCGACATGGCTCAACAGTGTGATGAAACGTCACTTGCCGATAAAGCGACCTCCTTGCATGGAAAAATGAAAGAAGCGTTGCCTCACCTTGTTTCAGATGGAAAATTCAGTTATGCACCCAACGGTTGCTGGTTTAACGGGATTGATGGTCGCGACGGTCGCGCGTTCGACATCTCCGACTGGGGAGGTACAGCCTGGCCTGTTTGGCATTGGACGCGACAGTTACCGTTCATTCAGGATTACGATTACAAAACAAACCGGATTGAGGGTGATTTTGCTGCCGAGAATCAAGCCAGTTACGAACTCCTTCGTTTTTGGATGGGTAAAGGCGAATATTTCCGTAAATATGGTTTTGTGAGTAATACAGGATGGTCCGGCATGGGCGGACGGCACGACGAAACCATGTGTGGTTATGGACAGGGCTTCTTCACGCAGGCGGCGTTGATGGCCGATGATATCAACGTTTATACAAAATGTCTGGAAGGTATTGCCCGGTTGGGATATGACGGTGGAGTGATCGAACAGATGTCTTATGAAAAGAATCCTTTCGTGATGCACGAATGTTTCAATTTCGATAATTATGAACAAGCGTTGGATCACACCTTTGGCGTTCATCAGGAAGGACGGCGTGAAATCATGGAAAACCCCGGCGACGAAGGGAACCTCGTGCAGGAAGCCGAAATTATCAAGGCTTTTTCGTTGGTTATCGGTGCTGATTGCATCGGGAAGAAATTAGTGCTGATGCCCCGTTTACCTTGGCTTTGGGAAACGATGGAATGTGTGGATTGGCCCGTTACGGACGAAAACGGGAAAATACACCGTATCGGGTTCTCTATCCGTCATGATCGCTGGTTGCGCAGTTGTACGGTCGAATTGAGCGGTACGGAAGGATTTGAGTCGGTTGATATCCGTTTCGGCCCGTTCCCCCGTATGCTGAACAATGAGAAAGAATATGAAACGGAAAACAGTGATAAAGGTTGTTGGATTTGGAAACGGAATCTGAAAAACAACACCCGGAAAATAACAGTAGAACTCTAATATGAACCGGATGATGCCGATAAAATTGTTTGTTTGTGGCCTGTTTGTTTTTGCGACGGGATTCGTATCTTGTAACTTTTTGGAAAAGACGGATTATTCCAAGAGTGACGGCCTGCTCCAATACGTTGACCCGTATATTGGTTCGGGTTTTCATGGACATGTTTTTGTCGGGACTTCCACTCCTTTCGGAATGGTTCAGTTAGGCCCAAGTAATATTCAGAAAGGGTGGGACTGGTGTTCCGGTTATCACTACTCCGACAGTATCGTCATCGGTTTTGCGCACACACACCTGAACGGTACCGGCGGTACGGACTTAGGCGATATTCTGCTGATGCCCTATACCGGAAAAATCCGTACCGAAAGAGGCGGACAGGAGGATATCAGTAACGGGTATGCTTCCTATTATTCGCATGAACAGGAAGTTGTTCGCCCCGAATATTATTCCTTGCTCCTGAGTTCTTATAACGTCAAAGCGGAGCTTACGGCTACCAATCGGGTAGGGTTTCACCGATATACTTTTCCCCGGAATGAAGAAGCGCGGGTAATCATTGACCTGAAAGAAGGAAATGGCGACAAAGCCCTCAATACCTGCCTCAAACAAGTGGATGCTTATACTTTGGAAGGGTATCGTTTCTCGAAGGGATGGAGCACGCATAAAGTGTTTTTCACCTTAAAAAGCGATACGCCGTTTGCCGATCTGGCGCTTTTTGACGATAACGAGCCGAAGGAAGGGAACGAGCTGGAGGCTGCTGCCGCCAAAGGAGTGCTGTCCTTTGGTAAACAGGTGAAAGAAGTGAAACTCAAGGTCGGCATTTCACCGGTTAGTTGCGCCCATGCGGCCGAACATATCCGGTTGGAGATAAAGGACTGGGATTTCGGGAAGGCCGTCCAGGCAAATCG
>JAISJX010000262.1 GCA_031261145.1 Tannerella sp. | reverse complement strand
AGTTCAATGACCGGGCTTTAGGAAATGCCTGGTTTGTGGACAAGTTGCAGTGGGTCAACTCGCCGGACGAGGAGATTGTGGCGTTGAAAGACTTTAATCCGGCGCAAACGGCTGTGATTGACATTGCCTGGAAAGAAAAATTATCCGGTTGGGAAGCCTTGCAACACGAAACAGACAGCAGCGCCGTGATTCAGTTGACCAATTATGCGAATCCGGGCAATTTGTTTTATGAAAGCAGCAGTACGCAACCTCATTTGGCCGTTTTCTCGGAAGTATTTTATAAAACGTGGCATGCGTATATTGATGGCGTTGAAGCGCCTTTGGTGCGGGTGAATTATATTTTGCGAGGGCTGGCTGTCCCTGCGGGAAATCATAAAATCGAATTTAAGTGTATCGATGATGTCTATCTGCAAAGCGCCAAATATTCCATGATTGGTTCCACGGTGACCGGGATTGTATTGGCGCTTCTGTTCGGATATGCGATTTGGATAGCGGTACGGCCGCGTTCAAAGGAGGAAGAAGTTCAACCCGCCGCAGGCAAGCAGGGTAACAAATAGGAATTTGATTCCAAAATCCTGCCGCAAGGCGATTGGGATTAATCCCCAAAAGATAAAAGAGAATGAGTTCACTCCAACCGGGTGAACTCATTCTTTTTTTGTCACTTATAGAAATTCTTTTTGAAAGCGGCAAATTCGCCTTTTCTCAGAATCAGGCGGTTCCATACGCCGGATAAAAATCCGCATCCGTACCCAATCAACTGAATATAAGACGCTATAATGGAAAGAAATGCCACGGACAGGCTTTTATTCTTTATCCAAGAATCAATAAAGACAATCAAAGCAAATAAGACTAACGGCGACAGGCTCCATAAACAAAAGTAACTGCCTGCCAAAAAGAAACATACCCCCAACGTAAATACAGTCGGCAACAGATGCACTATCTGCAACGAATAAGGATGTCTCTTATGCAAGTTGATACGGGCGATTCCTGAATTATACACCTGTTTGTAGAATTTCTTCCAACCGGTACGGCGTTTGTGATACACCCAGGCAGAAGGGAAAAAACATACATGGAAAAGCTCATCATACAGCCTGATACTAAGGTCAATATCTTCCCCGAAGCGCATTTGGGAAAAACCGCCAATCTCCTTGAAGGCATACATTTTAATTCCCATATTGAAACTCCGTGGATAAAACACATCCATTTTCTTTTTCCCGCCCCGTATGCCGCCGGTCGTAAAGAAAGACGTCATCGAGTAATTGATTGCTTTCTGGAGGTTGGTGAAATCGGGGGAGGCTTTGTCCGGCCCGCCGAAAGCCTCCGCCTCTGTTTCGTCTAATTCCGTGCAAACGGCTTGAATATAACCGGGTGGCAGGATACAATCGGAATCCAGCACAATCAGGTACTCTCCGCTGGCCTTCGTTGCGCCGTAATTACGCGCCTGACCGGGACCTCCGTTCGGAATCTTATAATAAGAAACCGGCAATTTATCCGTATATGTTTTTACAATTTCTTCACTCGAAATGTCAGAACCATCCTCAACAATAATCACTTCAAAATCCTTTACGGTCTGAAGCGTCATGCTGTGAAGCAATTCGTCCGTCTCATCCGGACGGTTATAAACGGGGACGATAAGCGAGAATCTCATTTTATTTTACCAATTTAAGTTCGTTAATAATACGCGGGCATTTCCCCCACTTGTCAATCATGTAAAGCACATAGCGGATATCCACTCCGATACAACGTTGCAGTTCAGGCTCGAAAGCGATATCTCCGCTCATGGCTTCCCAGTTGCCGTCGAAAGCCAGACCGATAAGGCGGGCGTGTTTATCGAGGATAGGGCTTCCTGAATTACCGCCGGTTATATCGTTGTTTGTCAGGAAACAAAGTTGCAATTCACCCTGGGCATTTGAATAAGGTGCAAAATCCTTGCTTTTCAGCAAATCCAGAATTTCCGGCTGTACCTCAAACTCATCGCTTGTCTTATCTTCTTTCTCAAAAACCCCTTTTTCGGTCGTGTAAAAGTTGTACCATGCCGCATCATACGGGTGGTAACCGCCAATAGAACCGTAGCTTAGGCGCATCGTGAAATTGGCGTCCGAGTAGAACGTCTTTTCGGGGTACATCTCCCGCAACCCTGCCAGATAGAGCCGTTCGCCCTTATCAATATCATCTTCGGCCGAACCGACATACTGTTGCATATCGAACATGGCAAAGATGGCGGACATGGCAAGTTCGATGGCCGGATCATTCTTTACCGCTTTATCATACAACTTTTTATCTTTCAATAGCGTTGTTACTTTCTCGAACGAAATCACCGCTGTATTTTTAAACACATCCGCCGCATATTTGTTGTAATCCCCTTTATATTTCTTATCCACTTTTTTATAGATATCCGGCAGATATTCAGCCGGAACACGTTCTTTCACGATTTTCATCATGGCAGCCAGCACTTTCTGATCCGGCACCGGCTCGTAATCCTTAAAGAACGGGCGGAATTGGTTCTCCA
>JAISJX010000156.1 GCA_031261145.1 Tannerella sp. | reverse complement strand
ATCTCAGCCACATCTTTTTAAACAAGAAGATTGAGTAGAAGAATCTTTTAGAGGGGATTATCGGTTTACCTCGGGCGCGACAGGCGTCCGGGGATTTTTTGTTGGCTCGGTGGCTGATGTGTTATTCAGCGACCGGTAGATTATATCTTGTACGCGCGTACGTATATTTAATGAGGATAATTTGCCGTTTATCCTTGTTGGATGCACACGATTACTTAAAAAGATATATATCAATTTATTATCCGGATCCACCCAAAAACAGGTACCCGTATAGCCGGTATGTCCATAGACGGAAGGCGGCGCAAGTTCTCCGCACGGTGATACTTTCAACGTGTCCGTTTCCGGTTTGTCAAAACCCAATCCGCGACGGCAGTTCGGACTTTTGCTTTGGGTGAAAAGCCGGCAGGTAGAGGCCGACAGATAGGTTTCTCCCCCGTAAACGCCTGCATTCAAATAGATTTGCAACAATTTGGCTAAATCATTTGCATTGGAAAACAAGCCTGCATTTCCGGAAACGCCGCCTTGAAACGCTGCCGCCTCGTCATGCACATAACCGCGCAACAACTGGCGGCGGAGAAAACGGTCGTTCTCCGTCGGGACAATCAACAGTGAATCTATCGTTCTCAGCGGATTATAAGCCATATATTGCGTACCCAGACGGTCAAAAAAGGATGCACGCAGCAACTCATCCATTTTCTGATTTGTCTGTTTTTCCACAATCATTTTCAACAGGATAAAATTGATGTCGCTATAAACATATTTTCCGCGCATACCCAATTTAGCGTCTCGTATATCCTTCACAATCGAATCTTTAAACGAATCATGCAGATAGAAATTACGCGCCGCTTCGGTCGTGAAACCGGCCTTCCGGGTATGGGAGACCAAGTCTGGAAGGAATTTAAAATCAGACCTTACGTAAGTGCTTGCTTCGTATTGTACCGGATGGTTTGTATCTTTTTTCCGGCTAAACAAATTGCCGGGATAGCTCTTTTTATCAATAGCGTCCATGTAAAAACCAATCGTAGAAGGCATTCCTGATTGATGATACAACAGTTCTTCCATCCTCAAATCGCTTTTGTCCGAACCTTCCAAAGCCGGAAGATAAAGAGAGATGGGAACATCTAAGGTAACCAGCCTGTTATCGTATGCTTTCATCACAGCAAGCAGCGTTCCCGACGCTTTCGACGCAGAAGCCAAGTCATAAACAGACGTTTCCGTCACTTTTTTCTTCCGCTGGTAATCATAAAAACCGAACGATTTATGATAAACAATCATCCCGTCTTTTGCCACCAAGACCTGACAACCCGGATAAGCCCCCTTATCCAATCCTTCCATCACAACCTGATCAATCTCATCCAGGCAGGACGCATCCATACCGACTTCCTCAGGATGTTGGTATCCCAACCGAGTCTTCTTCGTAAAAATACCTGTGCCTGCGTAATACATATCGGGAATCGTCACCGACAACTTCCCTTTTGCCGGAATACCGCCAAAAACAAGCTGCGCCGCATATTCCCGTGCATACGCTGTTGATTCATACGCCATTACAACTGCTTTTGAGGACTGAATCGACTCTGCATAGTTCTTGCTGAAATAGGGCATCGTGAAAAAAACATACACCCATTCTTTTTCTTCCGCCAATTGTTTCAGCATCGGAAGTTCCTCCATCCGGACGGTAAAAACGCCGCAAATAACAACGTCAAACGCTTTTAATTCTTCGGCTATCTTTTGAATATCAGCTTCTTTGGATTTCGACGTAATCCTGAAATGGGTTATCCGGGCATATCTCCCCAACATCTCCGGAAATTCATCTCCATAAGAATCGCCGATGGTAAGCGCCGCTATCTTTTTCTTATCCAACTGTTTGACAGGCAAATAATTTCGATCGTTTTTCAGGAGCGTCATCGCTTCCCCGTTCAGTTTATCCGCCAACCAATCCGCATGAGGCGTGTTCAGTCGCCCGGACAATCCTTTCAGTTCAATCGGACGATAGTTATTTAATCCGGCTACATACTTATATTGCAATATTTTCCTGCATCTTGCATCAATATCTTCCTGTTTCAGAAGACCGTCTTTTATTGCCGCCTTCACAGCGTCCATTTCTTTCGCCGGCGAACCGGGTGACAACGCCACATCGTTCCCCGCCAATAAAGCCTGTACTGCCAAGCTCCCGGATTTATCCGCCGCCGCCCCTCTCATTGCCAGCGCGTCCGTAAAACAAAGCCCCTGAAAACCAAGTTTCTCTTTTAGGAAATCCGTCACAACGACTTTTGAAACGGATGTCGGCCTGTCCGGTGTTTTATCCAATGCCGGAACGTATAAATGTCCGGTCATTATGCCTGAAAATTGTCCGGAAATATACTTCCGAAAAGGCAGCAGTTCGATGCTATCCAGCACTTCCATCGGATGATAAACCGTTGGTAATGTATAATGTGAATCTTCCGAGGTATCGCCATGACCTGGAAAATGCTTCGCCACGGACAGCACATTCATGCTCTCTAATCCCTGCGCGTAAGCAATTCCTTTTTCCGCCACCACATCCGGGTCTTCCCCGAACGAACGAGACCCGATAACCGGATTATCCACATTGCTGTTTACATCGAGCACCGGCGCAAAATTGATATGAATACCCATCTCCCGGCACTGGCGACCGACTTCTTTTCCATACGCCTCAATCAAAGCCGTATTTTCAACCGCTCCCAGCATCATGTTTTTCGGAAAGCGTGTCGTTCCGCTCAGCCGCATTGACAATCCCCATTCGCCATCTAACGCAATAAACAAAGGAATACGTGACGCTTTCTGAATCCGGTTGGTTACATCTGCCTGAATATCAGGCTTACCAGAGGAAAACAAAACGCCTCCTACTTTTACCTTGTTAATATATTCCCGAAGTTTCTGCATATTTTTCTCATCAGCTTTAGGCTCGGCCACCACGATGAAAAGTTGCCCGATCCGTTCATCCGTACTCATCGTTTGATAGACGGAATCGACCCAATGGTTCATCGCTTCCTTATCCGCTTTGGCATACAAAGCCGGTTCATTTTGTGCCACCACACAAAATGAAATCACACAGAACAGTATCGCATATCTTATTTTTTTCATTCTTCCTTTTTACAAAACCATACAAAAATACATGTAATCTGCCAAAACCCGGCTATCCCTTATGTTTTTTTACCAATTAAACCTGAATAATCTATTTTCCAAATACAGAAAAGAGGAATATCTTTCCGTCTAAAAAATAATCCATCCGGCATTTGGTTATTAAATAAATAATTCGTTCCTTTGCATCCGCTTTACGTAATCTCTGTCGGGAAAGAGTTGCCCGTTATATTGCGTTTCGTTTTATTAAATAATTAAAAAGCTGTAGAACAATGGATTTAATCAAAATTGCAGAAGAAGCATTTGCTACAAAAAAAGAACTTCCTGCATTCAAAAGTGGTGACACGATCACCGTTTCCTATCGTATTACCGAGGGAAACAAAGAGCGTATCCAGCAATACCGTGGTGTGGTAATCCGCATTTCGGGACAGGGTGACAAAAAACGCTTTACCGTACGTAAAATGTCGGAAAACATCGGTGTAGAAAGAATTTTCCCCATCGAATCTCCGTTTATCGAAAGTATTGCCGTGAACAAAACAGGAAAAGTGCGTCGCGCAAAACTGTATTACCTGCGCAAACTGACCGGTAAGAAAGCCCGTATCAAAGAAAAAAGGGTCTAATCAGAACGAATTTATAATTTGTTCCTGGAGAAAAAATATAGTTCGGCAAAGCAAAAAAGCTATTGCCGAACTATATTTTTGTGTCCTTATGATTCAAAGACGGTAAGCCTCATTGCAAACATCCCGCACACTCGTCATTGCGAACAAAGTGAAGTAATATCCTTTGTTATACCTGCTTACTTTTTGACGTAAACTCGCTGGAGGTGTATTTGACTTCGTAATGTTCGCTGGTT
>JAISJX010000088.1 GCA_031261145.1 Tannerella sp. | reverse complement strand
ATCCGGCTTGCATTCGGCAGGCGAGGCAAGACGGTATCTTCTTGGCGGTTGTCGCCAAGGTCTCCGGCATCAATCAGCATCGTTGTACCATCCGGAGCGATAATGAACGTGGACTCGCCCCGTCCCGTACAGATGTGATGAATATCCAGAAAACCATCCTGCCAGTCCGGCAGATATTTCGGCGTTAAACTTGCGGGAAGCAAGGATATATTTTCAGGATAACCGAACAGAGGCAAAAGCGCCCCTGCGGCTCCAACGGTAGATAAAAATCGGCGTCTGCTATAATTTGACATACTCTATGGGAGACTTCTACTATTTATAATTTTCTGCTTTGATTCTACAAAAGAGCCGAAGTCCGTTTAAACTCAGTCACAAAATCATTGATTTGAAAGCAAATCTTCAATCGGTTTCCGCCAATCTTCGCCATTGATAGCCAGATAGGTTTGAAAACCGGCAACTTTTCCTGCTTCGAGATTCTTCAGTCCATCTTCCACAAACAAAGTCTCGGAAGGAATGACGCCGCTATCCCGAATCATGGCTTCATAAATGGCTGGGTCGGGTTTGGAGCATTTCATCTCGTACGAAAGATACAGCCTGTCAAAATAATCGGAAACAGGACGTCCGGCCGGTGAAAAAGCGGGTGTACGCGCCCAGCCGTCTATCAGAATCGGATTATTATTACTCAACAGATAGAGTTTGTATTTCTTGCGCAACTCAAGCAAATACACTAATTTATAGGCCGGAGGATCGAGAATGAGACTTCTCCATGCTTGCTCAATCGCTTTACGGGCAATGTTTTTTCCCGCATGTTCGCAAAGTAACCGGCAAAACGTATCTGCGTCAATAACGCCATTCTCAATCTCGAAAAAAAGCCCCTTATGCTGATACGAATCAATCAGTTGGTCGGCATCGGCCAGACCAATCGCCTGAAATTGCCTGATCGCTTCGTTCCGGCGTACTTCAACCAACACGCCGCCGATGTCAAATACAATGTTTTTAATCATTCATTTCCGGTTTTCATCCAACGAATGAATGACCAATCCCGACCGCAGTTTCGGTTCAAACCACGTAGTCTTGGGCGGCATGATATTCCCTGAATCGGCAATGTTGATAATCTGCTGCATGGAAACGGGATACAAGGCCAGAGCCACCTTCATCTCGCCGCTATCCACCCGGCGTTTCAACTCGCCCAACCCGCGGATACCACCGACAAAGTCGATGCGCTTATCGGTTCGTAAATCTTTGACTCCAAGTATTTCGTCTAATATCAGGTTGGATGAAATCGTTACGTCAAGCACGCCTATCGGGTCGCTATTATCGAACGTTCCTTCTTTGGCGGTGAGCGCATACCACCGACCATCCAAGTAGAGGGAAAACTGATGCAGACGGGTTGGCTTGAAAATCTCGCCGCCTTTCTCTTCGACGGTGAAATTCAGGGTTAGCGCTTGCAGGAATGCCTCGTTGGTCAGCCCGTTCAGGTCTTTCACAACCCGGTTGTAGTCGATGATTGTCAATTGACCGGCGGGGAAACAAACAGCCATGAAATAGTTATATTCCTCATCACCGCGATGATCCGGATTCTGCCGGGCTTTCTCGGCGCCCACCAAAGCGGCGGCTGCCGAACGGTGATGTCCGTCGGCAATGTATAACGACGGGATGGCGGCAAACAATTCCGTGATGCGGGCAATGTCGGCTTCCTTATCCACAATCCAGAAGGTATGGCGGAAATTTTCGGGCGCAGCCACAAAATCATATTCGGGCGCAGTCGCTGTATATCCGGCCACTATCGCATTCAATTCGGGATGGTCGGGATAGGAGAAAAAGACGGGTTCGATGTTGGCATTGTTCACACGCACGTGTTTCATGCGGTCTTCTTCTTTGTCGCGGCGCGTCAGTTCATGCTTTTTGATACGGCCTTTCAGGTAATCGTCCACGCTGGCGCAAACGACTAAGCCATACTGCGTTTTCCCGTTCATCGTCTGGGCGTAGATGTAATACTGCTCTTTGTTGTCCTGCTGCAACCATCCGTTTGCCTGAAACGCCTTGAAATTGGCCGCCGCCTGCTCGTAAATGACCGGGGCGTGCTCGTCCGTTCCGGCCGGGAAGTCTATTTCAGGTTTGATGATATGGTACAAGGACTTTTCATTTCCTTTGGCTTCTTCGCGCGCTTCCTCCGAGTTCAGCACATCGTACGGACGCGAAGATACTTTCTCCACTAAATTCTGGGGCGGACGGATTCCTTTGAAAGGTTTTATCTTCATACTAAATCAATTGACACGGAAGCGTTCGTTTCCGTTCTTTAAATAATCTACAATCTGTTCGGCGGCGGCAATGCCTGCATTGATATTGGCCTCGGCTGTCTGTGCGCCCATCTTTTTCGGCGTACTGAAATAACGCCCGGCGAATTTCTCCGCAAACTCATTATGGTTGGCGGGCATAATATCGGTCAGGTATTTGAAATCGGCGCGTTCTTCCATCGTTTTCACCAAGTCTGCTTCATTAATCACTTCTTTGCGAGCGGTATTAACCAACATCGCCCCTTTCGGCATCTTTGAAAGCAAGGCGTAGTTAATGGAGTTTTTGGTTTCGGCTGTCGCCGGGATATGCAAAGAGATGAATTGGCAGGTACAATAGAGTTCTTCGGCTGATTGAAGCGGTTTTACACCGTCTTTTTCAATCACTTCCGCCGGGCAGAAAGCGTCATACGCATAAATCTCCATCCCGAACCCTTTGGCGATACGCGCTACATTACGTCCCACGTTACCATACGCATGGATACCCAGTTTTTTGTCCTTCAACTCTGTTCCCGACGCGCCGTTATACAGGTTGCGTACGCCATAGACCATCAAACCGAGCGCCAGTTCGGCGACGGCATTGGAGTTTTGCCCCGGCGTATTCATCACGCAGACTTTGTGAGCCGTAGCGGCCTCCAAATCCACATTGTCGTAACCGGCTCCGGCGCGCACGACAATCTTCAATCGCCCGGCTGCATCCAGTACTTCTTCATCAATAATATCACTGCGGATAATAATTGCATCAACGTTTTTGACGGCGTCCAACAATTGCGCTTTCTCCGTATATTTTTCCAAAAGGACTAACTCCATGCCGGCGGCTTCGACCGTCGCACGGATTCCATTTACAGCCACAGCCGCAAAGGGTTTATCGGTAGCTACCAATACTTTCATACGATTCTAATTTTATAATATGGTTCATACAGAAGAAGTCCAAATAACGTCATTGCTTAGGATAAATCCCCGCAATGACGCACGGTGTAACTATTTACATCCGTTTTTTTGGACGCCTTTCCTATATATATTAATGTTGTTTCTCAAAAGCTTTCATGGTTTCAACCAATGCCTCTACGCTGCTTTTCGGCATCGCATTATAGAGCGACGCACGGAAACCGCCTACCGAACGGTGTCCTTTGAGACCCACCATACCTGCGGCTGACGCAAACGCATTAAACTCGGCTTCCAATTCCTGATATTCATCGTTCATGACGAAGCATACATTCATTAACGAACGGTCTTCTACCGTAGTCGTACCTCTAAACAGTTTGTTACGGTCGATTTCATCATACAAAACCGCCGCTTTTTCGATGTTTTTCTTCTGCAAAGCAGGGATACCGCCTTGTTCCTTATACCATTTCAGCGTTTGCAAAGCCGCAAAGATCGGAAGTACCGGCGGTGTATTGAACATGGATTCCTTGTTGATATGCGTTGCATAACTTAACATCGTCGGGATAGGACGATCCACCTGACCCAGCGCATCTTTGCAAACAATCACGATGGTCACGCCGGCAGGCGCCAAGTTCTTTTGCGCACCGGCATAAATCGCGCTGTATTTGGCGATATCCACCGGACGCGAGAATATATCCGACGACATATCGGCTACCAAAGGCACACTGACCTGCGGAATCTGATGTAATTCAGTCCCGTAAATCGTGTTATTGGTTGTGATATGGAAATAATCGGAATCGGGAGATACAGCATAATCCTTTGGAATATACGTGTAATTTTTGTCTTTGGAAGAAGCTACCACATCAACTTCTCCAAACAATTTAGCTTCTTTAATAGCTTTGGACGCCCACGTTCCCGTATCAAGATACGACGCCTTTTTATTCAACAAATTAAAGGGAACCATACAAAATTGCATACTTGCGCCTCCGCCTACAAAAATAACGTCGTGGGTTTCGGGAACTTCCAATAGTTCCTTCACCAAAGCGCGCGCTTCGTCATTCACAGCTACGAACTCTTTTCCGCGATGGGATACTTCCAACAAGGATAAGCCCGTACCTGCAAAATTCTCCACAGCCGCCGCCGTGTTTTTGATTGTGTACTCACTCAAAATAGAGGGTCCTGCATAAAAATTGTGTTTCTTCATCACTATATATTTTAATTCTTAAATTGTTTATAGAAAACAAAGATACTCCTTTTTCTTAATACAGTCGCTTTTTTGTCGTTTTTTAACAGCGCAACCGCATCAAAAGCACAAACCCGTCGGCTTTTTTCCTTAAATTGATGACATTGGATAGAATCTCACCGCCACAATTTTAAATCATTGACTCTTTATTCTAAATGGATGATTAGGAAAAGCGCCAGCAGGGAAAAGAGGAAAAGATAATAGTACAGGAATATATGCCTGCGATTGTGCAGGCTCGAAAAAAAGTATGCAATCAGCGCCGAAGCCGGTATGTAAAAGATGGAAAGGTTGGCGGTTAATTCCTGTTTATAGAAAAGAAGCAGCAAAAAAGAATAGAAACCTGACGTAAATAAAAATGACAGGAAATGACGGCTGCGCAATGAATTATCAAATTTCTGGTACAGGATGCGGGCAGACATAACACCGGTTACAATGGCTATGCCTGTAATACCTAACCCTTGTATCAGGAACGGTTTATCCGCAAAAATGAAATGTACATCTTTCAGGTTATGCAGAATATTTGAAAAAATCGAAAAATTATCCGTCCAGAGGCACCACGCTAATGCGGCCCAATAGACGGTGAAAATCCCCAGGAAGGAGGCTACAAAACTCCGGGAATTAAGGATGCGGAAGATGGACATGCCGATCCAGAAAAGAAGGACTGCCCAAAGCAAATTAGTCCATATCAAACTGCCAATACCCAGGTAAAACGTTCCATTGAACATATTCCGCACTTCATAGGGGTTTTGATAAGAAGGCAATAGCTCTAAAATAGCGAAAAACAGGAAGAAACCCGCAACAGATGCCGGATGAAACGGGGCAAAAACAGGGCTTAGACTGTTTAAAAGAACAAAAAAGAGGAGAGGCAACAGCGTTTTCTCCCTGATAATCAACAGGAGTGCATTCGCCCGTTGGAGCAATCCGGCCGCACCGCACATAAGTAACAATCCGGCGAGATAGACCGGTATTTTCCCATGCAACGTGCGACAGATTAAAGTCCACAAAAAAGTGTCGCCGGGAACGCTTTCCACCGGGTAACCAATGGAATTGTAAAAACTGAATATCCAGCAAAACAGGCATACCAATAACGTAATCAGAACCGTACTCGGATTTGACAGGTTCTGTTTGTTTACGCTATATGTGCCGACGCTTCTTCCCATGACGGCTTTTAAAGGTCAAAACCTATATCGCTGCGGAAATATTTTTTCTCAAACCGGATTTCTTTAGCGCCTTTGAACGACTGCGCCAGCGCCTCATCCTTGCTCGCGCCATAGGAACTGACGGCAATCACACGTCCGCCGGAAGTCAGTATCCGTCCGTCTTTTTCAGTTGTGCCGGCATGAAAGACAATGCTTCCGGACACTTTGTCGAGACCGGACACCGTTTTTCCTTTTTCATAGACTTCCGGGTAGCCTCCGCTCACTAACATCACGGTTACAGCGGCGCGCGGATCTTCCACCAAAGTACGCTCCGGTAAGTCTCCCTGCACAACGCCTTCCAGCAAATCGACCAGATCGCTTTGGATGCGGAGCATCACGACCTCCGTCTCCGGATCGCCCATACGGCAGTTATACTCAATCACCAACGGTTCGCCGCCGACATTGATCAGACCCAGAAAGATAAATCCTTTGTAATCGATCTGTTCCGCCGCCAGTCCGGCGATGGTCGGGCGGATAATGCGTTCTTCCACCTTCGCCATAAATGTTCCGCCGGCAAACGAAACGGGCGAGACAGCGCCCATACCGCCGGTATTCAGTCCCGTATTTCCTTCGCCGATACGTTTATAATCTTTTGCCACGGGCAAGATTTTATAGTTTGTCCCGTCCGTCAAAACGAAAACCGAACATTCGATGCCATCCAGGAACTCTTCGATAACAACCGTCTTGCTTGCATCGCCGAACATCCCCTGCAACATTTCCTGTAATTCTTTCTTTGCCTCCGCCAAACCGTCGATAATCAGCACACCTTTTCCGGCAGCCAGACCGTCCGCCTTCAGCACATAGGGGGCTTTCAATGTATCGAGGAACGCAAAACCTTCGGACAGATTTCCGGCCGTAACGCTCAAGTAACGCGCCGTTGGAATCCGGTGGCGTTCCATAAACGCCTTGGCAAAATCCTTGCTCCCTTCCAAACGGGCGCCTTCGCGGCTTGGGCCAATCAACGGAATGGCAGCCAGCGCCGCATCTTGCCGGAAGAAGTCATAAATGCCGTTTACCAACGGATCTTCCGGCCCCACAATGACCATTCCGATCCGGTTGGCCAACACAAACTCTTTGATTTTCGGGAAGTCATTCACTCCAATCGCTACATTCGTACCGACGGTAGCAGTCCCGGCATTTCCGGGCGCGATAAATAATCGCTCCGTTTTCGGACTTTGGGCGATTTTCCATGCCAACGCATGTTCGCGGCCACCGGAGCCTAAAAGTAATATATTCATTTTCATCTTTATCTAAAATTATCAATAACGGTATAAATATGTTTCGCCCTGATTATAAATAGTCTTTAAAATACCGCGTGATCTTCTCATACAGGTGCGGGCGGTCTTTGCCCGACACATTGTGCGGATGGCGCGGATAGACGAAATAATCGGGATACGCCCCGGCATCTATACTGGCTTTCAGGAAAGACAGGCTGTGTTGCCAGACGACCACCGGATCGGAATCGCCATGGATAAGCAACAAATGTCCTTTCAGGTTACCGGCTTTCTCGCGTAAATCGGAATTTTTGTATCCTTCGGGGTTCTCTTTCGGATGATCCATATAACGTTCGCCGTACATAATTTCATAGCGCGACCAGTCAATGACCGGGCCGCCGGCCACAGCCACCTTGAACACATCGGGATAGGTCAATATCAGGTTGGTCGTCATAAAACCGCCGTAGCTCCATCCATGTACGCCGATACGACCGGCATCCACATACGGAAGCGATTTCAGAAAGTCCACCCCTTTGATTTGGTCGTCCATCTCGACTACTCCTATGCGGCGGTGAATCACGCTCTCAAATTCAAATCCCCGGTTACCCGAACCGCGGCCGTCCAGGGTAAACATCACATACCCTTGTTGTGCCATAAAGATATCCCAACCGCCAAGGCCGTTCATCCAACCGCCTGTAACCATCTGGGCGTGCGGGCCTCCGTAAACATAGACAATCACGGGATATTTTTTAGCTGCGTCCAAATGAGGAGGCGTCGTCAGGCGGTAATTCAAAGGCGTTTTACCATCCGCAGCCAGAATTGTCCCGGTGGTAATCACGGGCATTTCATATTTTTCATACGGATTCTTTGCCGACAAAAGCGTCTTCAGTGTTTGACGGTCTTTCACACGGATGAGGTCAATGTCGCGAGGAATTGAGGGCGAAGACGTCTGGTCAATCGCATACAATCCGGAGGGGCTAAGCCTGACCTGGTGTACGCCGGGTTTTGTATTCAGGCAGGTACGCACGCCTGTTTTCAGGTTGAGCTGCCATGTATAGTTTTCGAGCGGACTCCCTTCGTCCGCAACGCCGGACAGGGGCGCAGTGGCGGCAAAAAACAGGTTGGCGCCTTTTTCATCAAATCCCTGCACGTTGGAAACTATCCATTTCCCGGAAGTGAGTTGCTTCAACAGCTTGCCGTTTATATCATACAGGTAAAGATGATTATAGCCATCCCGCTGGCTCTGCCAGATAAAACGGGTCGGGTCGTTCGGAAGGAAAAGCGCCGGGGTCTGCGGCTCCACATAGCGCTCGTTACTTTCCGTAAAAAGTTCCGCTTCCCGTTCGCCGGTCGAAGCGTTGTAACGCACTAAATGATATTCGTTTTGCTCACGGTTCAGTTCGGCGATATAAATACTTTCCCCGTCGGGACTCCAAGCGATGTTGGTAAGATATTTTTCTTTCGGGAGACCGGTTTTCAGCCAGATGGTCCGGCCGTCCGACAAGCGGTAAACCCCTACTGTAACCTCGTGGCTTTTCATTCCGGCCATTGGATAGCGTACCGGTTCGACTTCAGCCTTCCGCGCCTCTATATTGACAATCGGATACTCCGTCACCATCCGTTCGTCCATCCGGTAAAAAGCCAAAGCAGCGCCATTCGGCGACCAGAAAAGACCTTTATGAATCCCAAACTCGTTTTGATGGACAGACGTCCCGCAGACAATGCCGTCTTCCGTTTCGTTCGTCACGGTATTTGATTGACTTTCCGGCGAAAGCACAAACACATTTTGCCCTTCCGTATAGGCCAGATAACCGGTCGCTTCGCAATACTCCTGATTTTTCCATTTGGAATCCAGCGTATATTTAGCGACGATTTGATGGGTATTCAAATCATAATGGACGCGGTTATTCTTATACTGAAATGCCAGCACAGGCTGTTTCGGAGACGGAACAAAGAATGTCGGCATTGTTGCAGTGGTGGGCAATCCGGCTGCCGTCAGCTTGCCGTTCAGTTGTTCGAGGGTGAAGGCCACCTGTTCGGTCTTATCGGTCGGCAAAGCGGCCAGCAGGCTATCGCCCTTTACATAAACATACTTATCCCCACACCATTGCAATTGCCGCAGGCTCTGGAGACTAAAACGGAAATTATTCTTTCCGCCCGGTATTACATCCTGTAAAGTCAATGACTTTTCTTGTGCAACCGACTGCATGGAAAACGAAGTGATCACTGATACCATGATGACTGATAAAAAACGGTTAATCTTCATTTTTCTTTCTCTTATTTAGTTTGTTAATAATCGTCGGTTTATCGTTGGACGCCGCTCTGGAATAGGGACGTTTTCCGTCGGAACGGGTTTCGCTTTTTCGCGAAAAAGAGCGGTCTCTTTTTCCGGAATCTTCGCCTTTGGAATACGACCGTTCTTTGGAGAAAGGTTTGTCTTTTGAAAAAGGTTTGTCCTTGGAGAAAGTACTCTCTTTGGAAAGCGGGCGGTCTTTGGTGAATGATCTTTCCCTTGAAAACGGACGGTCTTTGTACGAAGCCCGCTCTTTGGAAAATGGTTTATCGTCGGAGAAAGTCCTTTTTTTAGCAAACGGGCGATCTTCAGAAGACGGATGGTCTTTGGAGAACGGTTTTTTGTCTGAAAATGAATGTTCTTTGGAAAACGGGCGATCTTTGTACGAAGCCCGCTCTCCGGAAAATGGCCTGTCATCAGAGGAAGTTCTCTTTTTAGCAAACGGGCGGTCTTCAGAGGATGAACGGTCTTTGGAGAATGGTTTTTTGTCTGAAAATGAGCGGTCTCTTGAAAAAGATTCCCGTTCTTTAGCGAACGGACGGTCTTTTTTCTCAAACGTTTTTCTTTCGCCGGAGCGCTCCCCTCTCTCTCTCGAAAAAGATTTGCCCTGCTCGCCTCTTCGGTCGAACGATTTTTCTTCGTTCAATTCTCTTTTATATTCTTTGTTTTTCCCTTTAAACAATTCATAACAACGGTATTCGCAATCCAACGCTCCATTCATCAGTTTGAATTTCTGGCTGGGACGAAGTCCGATTTTATCAAAACACTCATCTTTATAACTCAGAATCCACGCCTGATACCCCGTAAAAGCATGTTTCAAGCGTTCGCCGATCATCGCGTAGAGTTCGATAATGTCGTCGGATGAAATACGTTCGCCGTACGGCGGATTCATCACCAAAATTCCCGGATTGGGCGCTTCGGTGAATTGTTGAAAAGGCATTACTTTCAGTTCGATATATTTGGATAACGCAGCATTTTCCACGTTTAGCCGGGCCATTTCAATGGCGGCAGGCGAGATGTCCGAACCGAAACATTTGAATGTAAATTCCCGTTCGTCGGATTCATCCTGAATAATTTCATCAAGCAGATCCGGATCAAAATCCAGCCATCGCTCAAAGGCATATTCTTTCCGGTAAAGTCCCGGCGGGATGTTCAGTGCAATCATCGCCGCCTCAATCAGTAAGGTGCCCGAACCGCACATCGGATCGACAAAATGGCTCTCGCCCCGCCAACCGGTTTTCAGGATCATCCCGGCGGCTAAAACTTCATTCAGAGGAGCTTCCACCTGGGCTTTCCGGTAACCGCGTTTGTGCAGGCTCTCGCCCGAACTGTCCAGCGCGACCGTACAGTCGTGATGCGAAATATGGATGTGGATATACATATCCGGTCGATTGATGCGGACGGAGGGACGCTGCCCGTATTTCTCATTGAAATAGTCCACTATCGCATCTTTGGTTCGGTATGCCACAAATTTGGTATGGTTAAATGACTCGGAATAAATCACCGCATCCACCGCAAACGTCTTATCCGGCGTGAAATATTGATCCCACTCGATTTTTTTGATTTCCTCATAGACCGTATCAGCGTTGTCCGCCTTAAAAAAAGAGACGGGTTTCAAGATACGAAGAGCTGTCCTGCAATGCAGATTAGCCTTGTAAATCAATGCTTTGTCGCCCTTAAAAGAAACCATACGGCGTCCGATTTCCACCTTTCCCGCCCCTAATGATGTCAATTCTTCCGCCAAAACATCTTCCAGCCCATACAATGTCTTGGCTATTATTTCAAACTGGTCTTCTTTCATTTTCACCAAATCATTACAATCCGGAAAGTAAGTTCTCCCGGATGCATAATACCTGTTTCAAAATCACTGTAGTTCACATAAAAAGCGACAGAACCCGGCAAATAATCGAATGTAACTGTTTCCATCCAAAAGTCCCCACTGTCTTCATCTCCAATAGGAACAACATACGGAAGCGGCGTTAATACCTCGTTTTTTGCACCGGGAGACTGTACCAGATATACAAAAACCAATCCTTCCTCATAAACGAAATCCGTGAGTTCTCTTACATTCGTAAGTTCATACATATAATATGTATTCAGATCGCCGGGGCGGCCTTTGCCATTATCACTTACTAAGGCCCAGTCATTTGTTCTGACTGTTTTGGTGATAATTTTCCAATTCAGCTCTTCCGAAGGCCCTGGAGGCCCCTCCGGCCCTTCGCAGGAAAAAAATGCGGCTATAAATAAGCCTGCTAAAAACAAATACTTTTTCATTTTTCTATTATTTTCATTGAAGTCACAAAGATAGGAATTAAATTGGGAAACGAATGACTGTGAAGATAAAAAAAGGATGTCTTGTGAAGAGACACCCTTCTCAATCCAATATTTTGTCATTTTTCCGCCTGTTTATTTGGAAATCCCGGAAAGATGAATGAAACAGGAGGTTACGATGCATCCTCCCGTTTCAAAAAAATAATCCCTTTGAACCCGGTTTGCACAAATTGCGCGGAACCAAGTCCAAAGAGATTATAATATTACACGCCGAATTTAATCTTCGGTCTGTGTTGCAGCGTATTCTTTCAGTAATTTGTCCTGTACATCGGTCGGCACTAATTCGTAACTTGCGAACTTCATCGTAAACGATGCGCGTCCTCCGGTAATCGAACTCAGCGAAGTAGAATAGGTGGACATTTCTTTTAACGGAACTTTGGCCATCAATTTCTCATATCCTTTCACGCTGCTCATACCCATAATCATGGCGCGACGACCTTGCAAATCGCTCATCACATCGCCCAGATAATCGCCCGGTACATACACTTCGACATCGTAAATCGGTTCCAGAATCTTTGGCCCGGCTTCCTTAAACGCCGTACTGAAGGCATTTCGTCCGGCCAACATAAAGGAAATTTCATTACTGTCCACCGGGTGCATCTTGCCGTCATAAACAATGATACGCACATCGCGGGCATACGAACCGGTCAGCGGGCCTTGCTCCATGCGCGCCATAATCCCTTTCATTATAGCCGGCAGAAAACGGGCGTCAATCGCGCCTCCGACGATGCTATTCACAAACACTAACTTGCCGCCCCAATCCAATTCAATGACCTGCGTGTCACGAGACGTTATTTTAAATTCCTGTCCACCAAACTTATATATGGATGGCATGGGCATGTCATCGTAATACGGTTCGACGATAAGGTGCACTTCTCCGAACTGTCCGGCGCCGCCCGACTGTTTCTTATGGCGGTAATCGGCGCGCGATGCCTTCGTGATGGTTTCGCGATACGGGATGCGCGGTTCGAGGTATTCTATCAACAGTTTATCATTGTTTTCGATACGCCATTTCAACGTGCGTAAATGAAATTCGCCCTGCCCGGACAGAATGGTTTGTTTCAATTCTTTAGACTGTTCCACAATCCAGGTCGGGTCTTCTTCGTGCATACGCGACAGGATTTCGCTCAGTTTTTCAGAGTCGGATTCATTCACCGCTTTAATCGCCCTGCGGTATTTCGGGTCGGGATATTTAACAAAGTCAAAGCGATATTCGGTGCCTTTGCTGTTCAGCGTATTTCCCCGGCGGACATCTTTCAGTTTCACCGTCGCGCCGATATCTCCGGCCACCATTTCGGGCACTTCCTGACGGTTCTGCCCCGCAACCGAGAAAATCTGGGCGATACGTTCTTTCGAGCCGCGGTCGGAATTGGCCAAATCATCACTGACTTTTACCTTTCCGGATACGACTTTGAAGTAAGATACCTGACCGATATGCGGTTCGATCGTTGTTTTAAAGAAGAATAAACTGGCTGGTCCATTGGTATCCGGCGCCACTTCGATGCCGTCAGTTGTCACCAACGGAGGCATTTTACTTGGCGAAGGCACTACATTGCCCAAAAACTCCATCGTGCGTCGTACGCACATGTCTTTTCCTGCGCTTACACAGAAAATGGGGAACATTCCCCTGGTAATCAATCCGGCACGGATTCCGGCACGCATATCATCTTCTGATAACGTTCCCTCGTCAAAGAATTTCTCCATCAATGCGTCGTCGTGTTCGGCGGCGGCTTCGATTAATTTTTTCTGCAAATCCGTAGCCTTATCCAGCTCTTCTGCCGGAATATCCACAATCTCAGGCACTCCGCCTTCGGGTTTCCAGCGGTACATTTTCATTTTCAACACATCTATCACCGCATTGAAAGACGAGCCGCAATTAAGCGGATACTGAATCTGCACAGCCTTATCGCCGTAATTGTCTTTCAGTTGCGCCACCGTATTGTCATAATCAGCCTTATCGTTATCCAATTGGTTGATGACAAAAATCACCGGTTTATGGAACTGTTCCGTATAGCGGAACTGATTGATTGTCCCCACTTCGATGCCGTATTGGGCATTCAGAACCATCAAGGCCGTATCGGTGATATTCAACGCGGAAACAGCGCCGCCGATGAAATCGTCCGAACCCGGACAGTCGATGAAGTTCAACTTCAAGTTATTCCATTCCACGCTAAAAACGGTCGAAAAAACAGTATATCCATACTCTTTCTCAACCGGAAAATAATCGCAAACCGTATTGCCTGCTTCCACAGCGCCACGACGTTTTATAACCCCACTCTCGTAAAGCATCACTTCAGCGAGAGTGGTTTTCCCAGAGCCAGAACTACCCAAAATAGAGATGTTCTTAATTTCATTTGTTTGATAAACCTTCATACTATTATATTTAATTAAATGACACATAAGAAATAAAGGATGATACTCATCATTATTTGCCAAAATTAGAGATTGTTTACGAATTAACCATCCATATTTTATATGTTTAAAAACAGTGTTTTTAAACATATACTTATTTCGTTGGCTAATCTCACTTGTTTTGTGGAGAATAAGCAATTTTGTCATCCGATTTTGAACAAATTTTTTTTTAATACTGTCCGGGGAGAATTGAGAAAAAAAATGCAACAATTTGTAATTAATAAAACGAAAATAGTTATTACTTTTGCAGAGATAAATCCTATTTCTGTGACAGAGACAGGATTTTATTTTAAAATGGTATAAATAGATATTTTTTATCGCCTAATTATCAAATAGATACGCTCTTTTTGTGTCCCTGTGTATTGTTTTTATCTAAAAAAAATAGACATAAATGACGTCTAAAGTGAATGTTCCTGATCTTGCCTGGTATGTACTTCGGATAACCTACAACCGGGCATTGAAATGTAAAGAAAATCTGGATAAAATGGAAATAAAAAATTTTATCCCGATGCATTATGTAATGGTCGTAAAAGGCGATAGAAAAAAGCGGAAACTTGTTCCGGTTGTTCAAAACCTGATTTTTGTTTACACGACTAAATCAATCCTTGAGCATATAAAGCAACATACGGATATGTCGTCTTTCGTTCGCTACATGATGGATAAAGCCACCGGCAAACCTATGACGGTTCCTGACAAGCAAATGCATGATTTCATAACCATTGCAGGGAGTAATGACGAGCAAGTGATGTATCTATCAGCCGCCGAAATTTCGTTGAAAAAGGGTGATAAGGTCCGGATAACCAAAGGCATTTGGGCAGGAATTGAAGGCGAATTTATTCGTATTAAAGGAGATAGACGGGTGGTTGTAATCATTCAGGGAATAATAGCAGTGGCTACGGTTTTCATTCATCCATCATGGCTTGAACCCTGCTGAAATAAAATAGTATTAATTTACCGATGTAATATGCTGTATATTACCTTTTTAGTAGTATTTCTTTTTTCTTTAGGCTTAGCGACGATCGTTATACCCATTATCATACGCATTTCCGCTAAAAAAAACTTGTTTGACACTCCTGATAGCCGGAAAGTGCATACAATTCCAACTTCCCGCTTAGGGGGTTTTATATTCGTACCGGTAATCATTGCCGCCTTTAATCTGGGTCTTGCTTTATGTTCTCATTTTGTTCTTCAAGTGGACATGAAACCGATTGAGCAATTTGCCTGTTTGTGTGCCGGACTCATTTTCCTGTATTTTTTGGGGCTTTGCGACGATTTAA
>JAISJX010000060.1 GCA_031261145.1 Tannerella sp. | reverse complement strand
TGTCGCGGCAGGAATATAAGGAACCGCTGCCGGTGCGCCAACACTGCTTACCAGCGGCGCCGAAAACTGGGTTTTGTACAAATTATATAAATCCAGATGCTGATTGGTAGCCGACGTTGACGTATTAATGGCTATGGAAGGCATATAAAACCAGTTGGTATAACCGAGGTACATGCGTTCCCATTTTGTTCCGGTGTTGTAGTAGAATCCCGGCGATACGCGATACTCGCCTGTACCGGCAACGGCCTTATTGTAAACGGTCATTCCGGCAACATGAGCGCTCATGGGCGCAGCCAAATTTGTTGCTTGAAGCGCTACCCGAGGCAATAACAACCCTTTGATAGAAGTACTGTCGGGCTGTTGCTTTAAATCAAGCAGAGCATTATCATCAGGCGCTTCCTCGGAACCTATGGTTACCTGACCGTTAGCAGTAAATATCACTGCTAAAAAAAACATCGTAAAATAAACTAACTTTTTCATACGAATTAAAATTTTAAATTTATTAATTATTTGTTATACTTATCGTTATACTATTATCCATTGAATTATTCGTTATACTATCATCATTTTCCACAAGTTAATTTACACTAATATGTTCTTAAATTGCTTCTTTTTCTCGCTAAAACGTGTGCAAAGATATTTTTTTTTTCACACCCAACCATCTTTTTTTTCAAATGGAAAGATGCAAAATAAATAAAATACCGTATTTTATCCATTATTGCATCTGATTATTAATATTTTAAATGATTTTATGAAATTTTGTGAAATACGGTATTTCATCAATAATTATCAGGATAAAATGACAATGGGAGGTTTTTAGGTAAGAAATCGAGCATCTCTAAAAACTAAAAACTAAAAACTAAAAACTAAAAGTTAAAAACTAAGAACTAAAAGTTTGTTCCTGTTATAATCAAAAACCTCTCTTGCGTAACAGCAAGAGAGGTTTTTTCTTTTTCATTTTTTAGGAGCATTACCACCAGAAGTAATAAAATACGACCAGAATAATCATTATCACTACAGACAGGATATTGAACAGTGGCGTAGTCTTGAATATGCCTGCGTGCAGGTCAAGGTATTTTTCTTTATCCGTCTTTTTCCCTCGAAAAAGGAATATCAGACCGAAACAGAGGAAAAAGACTATCTCCATGCGGTCCATCCAAGGCAAAGAAGGACAGAGGAATTTAAGCGCAACAGAGAATACGAAAGTACCCAATGCTGCTGCCAATGCGCCGTTTGCTGTCGCTCGTTTATAGAAAAATCCGGCTAAGAAGATGGATAAAGCGCCCGGACTGATGAATCCGGTAAACTCCTGTATATATTGAAACGCTTGGTCAAGTCCCGACAACATGGGCGCGATGCAAAGCGCGATGCAAAGTGCGATAAAACTGGCACAACGTCCTGTACGTACCAATTCCCGCTGTTCTGCTTTTTTTCGGAAGTAAGGCCGGTAGATGTCCATCGTAAAAATGGTGGACACGCTGTTCATCAACGAAGCCAACGAACTGACAATCGCAGCTATCAAAGCGGCAAAAGCAATCCCTTTCATTCCGACAGGCAATAAATTGCTGACCAACCACGGATATGCCTCGTCCGATTTATCCAATGGAGCATTCAACGCAAAAGCGGCAATCCCCGGTATAACTACCAACAAGGGAATGAATAATTTGATAAACCCTGCAAAAAGCATCCCGTATTGGGCTTCTTTTACCGATTTAGCCGCCAAAGCCCGCTGAATAATATACTGATTGCAACCCCAATAGTAGAGATTGGCGACCCACAATCCACCGACAATAACGGATATACCGGGCAAATCCATGTAACCCGTATCGGATTTCTTCAGAATAAGGTGAAACTTGTCGCCCGCTTGACTGTATAAATTGGAAAAGCCTTTCAAACAGCCATCTCCTGCGCCCAAGATATCCAACGCTACGTACAAGGTCACGAATCCGCCGACAACCAAACATATCACTTGAATGACATCGGTCAAGGCTACGGCTTTCAGCCCGCCATAGACAGAATAAATGCCCGCAAAAAGCGCCAATCCAAGTATGCATATCCCCATCGGCAGTCCCATCACCTTTTCAATGGTCAAGGCTCCCAAGTATAAAATGGAAGTCAGATTGATAAAAATAAATACCAGCAACCAAAAGAAAGCCATGACCATTTTCACCCTTCCGTCGAAACGTTCTTCCAGAAATTGCGGCATGGTATAGATTCTTTTTTTCAGGAAAATGGGAATGAAAAATTTGGCAACAATGATAAGTCCCAATGCCGCAATCCATTCATAAGTAGCGATTCCCAAACCGATGGCAAAGCCGGAGCCGGACATTCCCACAAATTGTTCCGCCGAAATATTGGCCGAAATGATGGATGCGCCAATCACCCACCAAGTCAATCCCCTGCCTGCCAGAAAATAATCGCTCGCATTTTTTTGTTCCCCTTTTTTTGTACGTGAAACGTATAAGCCGATAAACAGAATCAGGAAACAGTAAGCGGCGCAAATAATAATATCTATAGTTGCCATTTATTTGATTTTAACGTTGAATAAACTTCCACTTAGCGGATAACGCTCTTTTTCATCGTCCGACATACCACTACGTGCTGTGGTTATAAAGAGTTCGTCCATCTCCTTGCCTCCAAAGGCGCAAGATGCAGCCAAAGGAACCGGCACATCAATTTTATCCACTAATTTTCCGGTTTCGGGATTCCACACATACACGCCGAAACCACCCCAATGTGCCACCCAGAGAAGACCATTCTTATCTATCGTCATACCGTCGGGAATGCCAAATTCAGCAGGGACTTGTATGGCAATCTTTTGGGAAGCTATTGTCCCGTGTAACGCATCATACTCAAACTGATAAATGCAGCCTCGTCCGGAGTCGGCATAATACATCCTGTCACCGGCGCTGTTCCAGACAATGCCGTTCGGGATACATTGATTGTCCAACACTTTACGATAAGAAAAATCTTTTTCAATACAATATAACGAACCTGTTTCTTGATGATTGCTCAGGTGCATGACGTCCAACCATATCCGTCCTTCGGGAGAGGCTTTGCCGTCATTGGTTCTCAACTCCGCCGTGATTTCCGGCAGTGTTACCAATTCTTTCATCACACGGCTTATCAAATGATACGAAACTAATTTGTTTTTCAAAGCCACCCATATTTCGTCAACGTCGTTTGTTGAGGGGATGATTGTTGTTATCATATCCGGAAATGTATGGTTGATGATGCAGTTTATTTTAGGGTGATATTCGTGCAACACTCCGTTATCAATGTCCACCCACAAAAATATGCCCGGAGTGGGAAGCCAAGTAGCCGCTTCTCCCGTTTCATCGTTACAATGGTATAATAAATTCGCTTTCATAATTCTTTATATATTACTTTTTATTCATACCGAATCCTGCATTAACGCCGAACGTCCGCCGTCCATCAAGACAGTGGTTCCTGTAATAAAACGTGCCATCGGCGAAGCCAAAAATACACATAAATCGCCAACTTCTTCCGGCGTACCTATCCGTTTGACCGGAT
This sequence comes from Tannerella sp., assembly GCA_031261145.1. The sequence continues at coordinate 2,114 of JAISJX010000060.1, read as the reverse complement.
GCAAGTCAATCGTGCGCTGTCGTTCCTTTTCCGCATCGGGAAACGAATTAAACCATGTTTCATTCACCGGCGTTTCTATAAATCCGGGAGCGATGCCTACCGCCCGGATATTTGGTCCCCATTCGATGGCTATACTACGGACCAATCCCGTGATAGCCGTTTTCGTAACATTATACGGAAAACAACCGGGAATCGTGTTGAAAGCATGATTGGAGGTCATCAGCAAAACGACCCCTTCTCCGCTTTGCGCCAGAAAGGGACGGCAAAGTTTTGCCAAACGCCAGTGTGCGTTCAGATTCAGGTCAAGATTATATTGCCACCTGTCTTCCGAACAATGCTCTACGCCTTCAAACACATTGGCGCCTGCAATGGAAACAACCGCATCCAACCGTCCGAACGTCTGAATCGTTTTCTCTACAAAACGCTCCAAATCCTCAGACTTCGTTACATCTGCCTGTACATATAAAACTTTTCCACCTTCGCTCATTACATGCTGTTTGAACCGTGTAATGCTTTCATACGCTTCCGGTTTACGTGAACATCCGGCTACATGGGCGCCGGCTTTCGCAAATTCAGCAGCTGTTCCCAATCCGATACCGGACGATACGCCGGTAATCAAAACTACTTTGTCTTTAAAATCAATCTTTAGACTCATACATTATATTATATATAAAAATTTACGGGAGGATTTTTGGTAAATCCGGGATGTTTCTCCATTTCTTCTTCCACTAAATCAACGCCCAATCCCGGACGGTCGGACAAGTGTAGGTAACCGTCGTAAACCATATCCGAAATCGGATGGTCAATAATGGTATCCCTCCATGGTACGTCGGTAAACATAAATTCCTGCCTGAAGAAGTTGGGAATGCTTGCGCAAACCTGAGCAGAGGCTAAAGTGGACAAAGGGCCATTCGGATTGTGTGGTGCAATCAATACATTATACGCTTCCGCCATGGTCGCCATCCGTTTCAATTCGGAAGGCCCGCCGCAGCGTGTAATATCCGGCATGATGATGTCGCACACATGTTTTTCGAGCAAGGAACGGATGCCGAAACGGGTGTAATGCCGTTCGCCTACACAGATGGACACTTCCGAAGGAAGCCGCTCGCGCATTGCCCGAAGGGTTTGCGAACTTTCCGGGCCTGCCGGTTCTTCATACCATGTGATATTCAACTGCGACAAGCGTTCGGCCATTTTCACCGCTATCCGGTAGTTCAGCATGGCATGGGTTTCAATCATGATGTCAAAATCCGGACCTACCGCCTCTCTGACGGCTTTGGAGACCTCGAAAGCCAAATCTTGTTGATGCGGCGTCAGCATCAGGTTGGCAGACAAGTCTTCGCCATAAAGGTAATTGGTGTGTGCAAACGGGTCAAACTTCAATCCGGTAAAACCGGCTTCTTTCACTTTCAACGCCTGTTCCGTATAATCGGACACATTGTGTCCACCGTTTATAAACCAGTAATTGGCATACAGGAGAATGTCTTTGCGGTACTTGCCTCCCAATAGTTCATAGCAGGGAACACCTGATTTTTTGGCTTTCAAGTCGAGTAAAGCCATGTCTATCCCGCTGATGGCGCACAAAGAAGCGCCGTAAGGGCCTATCCAATTCAGATCGCGGTACAATTTTGTCCAGATAAAATCAGTTTGCATCGGGTCTAAACCAACAATGCGTTCACCGACATGTTTTGTCGCTTCATAAACAATCGGACTTCCGGGCCAGTTCGTTGATTCACCGACACCCGTATATCCTTCGTCGGTATAAATTTTGAGCAAAGTCCAATTATATTTGATACCTTGCACCAACCACACTTTTACTTCAGTAATTTTCATCTTAAAATTTTTTTTAGTTTTTAGTTTTTAGTTTTTTTACATTATTCCGAATTTGTCAAACGCATCGAACGCTTTCATCCCTTCCTGTATCTTTTTCAATACCATCCGTTCGCCTCGCGCTTTTTCCAATGCTTTGGTAAAAACTTCATTCTCTATTTGTCGCGGAACGACACATACGCCGTCTATATCGCCGATAATCATATCGCCGTCGTGAATTGTAACACCGTTCATTTCAACCGGCACGCGAAAATCAATGACCTTTCCGCGAGGCGCCTGATCTT
>JAISJX010000032.1 GCA_031261145.1 Tannerella sp. | reverse complement strand
GTTTCTGTATCTTTGTCAATGCCTTTGCCGGTGTCGATAATCTCCAGACTTACAGGGTTGTTTGTGGTGCGGATATATATCTTTCCGTTTGTGTCGATGGATTCGGCCGAGTTTTTGATGATATTCAGCAAGACCTGCTCGAACAAAATATTATCGACTTCCATCATGGGGGGCGTCTCGCTGAGTTGCATGATTAACTCAATGTCTCTGTTGCGGCAGATGGTTTCCATAAAACGCTTGCAGGAAACGACTAACGCATTCAGGTCTTGTTTTTGGAGTTGCGGTTCGGGGATGCGAACCACTTCGGCGAAGTTCGTAATGAAACGGCTCATGCTGTAACAACGCTCAATCGCAACCTGCAAAACTTCGCAAATATCGGCCTTGTCTGCCATCCCTTTGAAAGTCGATTCCATCGTATCCAACGTGGAAGTGATGCCCGCCGTCGTATTATTCACTTCATGGGCAATCATGCGGATAACCTTTTCGTAGGCTTTCTTTTCGGCTTTGAAAACCTCTTCGGTTAACGATTCTATCAGGAAGAACGAATGATGAAATCCTTTATCGACGAAGGATGAGTGGGTGCATTTGTAGATACTGGCATTACTCAGTCGAACGGTTGCCGACTGATTGTGCTCAATCTTAACTAATTCGGGTATCAGGGGCAACTTGACTTCGCCGAGTTTTTTTCCTGCAATTTCCTGTTCGGACTTTAATCCGAATAACTTGCATACAGCCGGATTGACAGACAAAATCTGGTTGTCCAAATTCAGGATGATAAGTCCCATCGGCGAAGCATTAATCAGCAAATCAAGAAATTGATTTTGCTCCCTCACATGCAGGCGTTCATTTTTCAGTCGTTCCATCATCTTGTTGAACACATCCACAATCCGGTCGGCCTCCGGTTGGCCAACGAGCCGCAAACGGGAACTGAAATCCTGCTCTTTCAACAGTTCCATCCCGTCGCCGATGACTTGCAACGGTTTGATGACGCGGCGGTAAAAGATAAACAGGTAAATCAGCGTAATAATCGCCATAGCTTCCACGGCGATAAACAGATAGAAGTGAGACGAATAAAAAACATAGTACGAGATGACCGACATCATGGTCAATAACAACACGGTAAGTATCCAGAATAGCGGGTTCAGTTTCATCTTATTCCTTATTATCTATTCGGATATCGTATTTTTCCATTCGCCGGTACAATGCCGAACGACTGATTCCCAGAGCGGATGCGACACGCGACAGGTTGCCGCCATGTTTCCCTATCGCCCGGATAATTGATTGTTTCTCCATGTCTTCCAACTTCAATCCGCCCGGCGTAACATTTCCTTTCACGTTTTGCACCTGTTCGGAAAAATCGGCTGTGTCCAATGTACTTTTCCCGGATACAAGCATCGTCCGTTCAACCAAATTCTTCAATTCGCGGATATTTCCGGGATACGGCAGTTGTCGCAAATAATCCAGCGCGGCCGGTGTGATGGTTATGTTGGACAGGCCATTGGCTTCGGATTGCCTGCCTGCAAAATAACGTGCCAGAAGGGGAATATCTTCTTTCCGTTCGCGGAGAGGAGGCAGATGAATGTTTATCAGGTTGATGCGATAGAATAAATCTTCGCGGAACGTGTGGGCGGCTACCATCTCGCGAAGGTCGCAATTGGTCGCGCTGACTACGCGCACATCGACTTTACGCGGGGTGCTATCGCCCAATATTTCAAATGTTTGGTCTTGCAATACGCGCAGCAGTTTCACCTGGCACGACAGTTCCAAATCACCTATCTCATCCATAAAGACAGTGCCCTTGTGAGCCATCTCAAAACGCCCTGTACGGTCGGTATAAGCGTCGGTGAAAGCGCCTTTTTTGTGTCCGAACATCTCGCTTTCGAAAAGGCTGCGGGAAAGCCCTCCCAGATTGACTTTGACAAAAGGTTCTTTGGCGCGGGGACTATTGGCATGGATGGCTTCGGCTATCAGTTCCTTCCCTGTCCCGCTCTCGCCGGTGATAAGGACGGAAGCATTGGTCGGCGCTATCCGCGAAACAATCTCCAAGACATCCATTAAAGCCTCGCTTTTGCCGATAATCTTTTCGAAATGAGCTTTTTTATTAACTCCCGCGCGATTGTGTGAAGCGTTCTTTTCCATCGCCTGGCCACTCAGTTGCAAGGCCGTACGGATGGAATTAAGCAACATCGTATTGTTCCATGGTTTCGGAACAAAATCGAACGCTCCGGCCTGCATTCCCTGCACAGCCAATGATATTGAAGCCCATGCCGTTATCAGAATAACAGGCGTATCGGGCTGGAAAATCTTTACCTGTCTTAATAGTTGAATGCCTTCTTCACCGGATGTGGTCAGCGAAAAATTCATATCCATCAGTATCAGTTGCGGTGCAACCGTCCGGACAGTATCCAGCGCCTCTTTCGGGCCGGAAACCGCCTGTATTTCAAAGCCCGCATGTTTCAGGAGGAAACTAAGCGAGGAACGAACAGCGGAGTCATCGTCAACTATTAATATCATAAAAGGAAATTAATGTTATTTCTCATCGTATCCGGATTTTGGCGACAATCCCAAATTGAAACGATGTTAACGGTCTCGTCTTCTATGTAATAGATAACTTTGTGTATTTTCCTTATGATAAGAGAACGAAATGTTTCAGAGCAATCCGCCAATAAGGGTTCAATAGGAGCCATTTGAGGAAAAGTTTTGAGTCGTTCAATTTCATCAAGAATGTAATTGTGCAGATAAACAGCAGCATTCTCATTTTTCTGTTCAAGAAAATGATAGATTTCCTCCAAATCCTCTATGGCTTTTTTTGTAAAATTCAGATTCATGGCCGAGGAAACATTATTCTTACTTCTTCCATCGAATAAACCCGTCCGGCTTTAACATCCTCAACAGATTCGGCAATTCGTCCCCGCAATTCCTCTATTGTATATTGGCAAGGCGGTTGTATTGCCGTTTTCTTTGCCTTGCGTATATATACAATAAGACCTGTTAGAAAATTCTCATCCTCCACATCAAGAATTTCCCGAAACACTTCCATCCTTTTAATATCCAATTCCATTGCTGTCATATCACATTTCTACTATTTGTTGAACTTTAATGCCGTAAAGTTATACATTATTTTTCATTATCCCAAAATATTTTTTCGTCCTACCTGATGGTAAACTACCGAAGTCAATAAATAATGGTTCCCTCCCACCCTATCCTTATGATTTGCGCAAGCGAAAGGCATAAGAACAGGAGGAGGGCATTTTTTTATTTTCTCACAATCTCTTCAAATTCCGCATCCAGCGTGTTGTCGGTCAGAAAATCGTAGAGCGAGACGCTGCGGATGTTGTAATAATAAGTCCAAAAGCGGTACAATTCTTCG
>JAISJX010000011.1 GCA_031261145.1 Tannerella sp. | reverse complement strand
TATAATTCTTTTTTCTGTATGTAGCCGGTAAAAGTGACTTTTGTCCAAATCTCTTTTGTGGCTGGGAATAGCTGTGTGTAATCTCCATCTCCGGCAATGATCAGGCGGATGTCATCTCTGTCCTGTAATAATAATTGGAACGATTTGATTAAATAAGAAACGGCTTTCACTTCATCCAACCGTCCTGCAAACAAAATGATTTTTTCATCCGGACGGATATAATACTGTTTTTTCAAACGTTGAATCCGGGTCGGAGAAAGTTTTTGATAACCGTCTTCCAGTCCATTGTAAACCAAAACCAGTTTACTCTTATCGGCATGATAAATTTCCCTGACATTGTTATATGAATGTTGGGCGATACATAGTATCCTGTCGCATTGTTCAATGATTTGCCTGTCCTTTTCAACGGATTTCCGGATGAATTCGGCATCAGATTCGGTGGATTCTTCCTTATTGGCGTTTACTATTTTTCTCAATCGTACCTTGTCCCCTAAAAGGGAAAAACTCCAATTTGTATAATGAACCGTTAACAGGATTTTGGCTTTGAACTGTTTTTTCAACTCAATGGGCAGGTGTTCACTTTCCATATAATTCAGATGAAACAGACAGTCTTCATTGTCCGGGATATATTCTTTTAATAAATATGCTACATTCCGGGCATAACGGCCATCGGCCTTTTCCGTATGAAAAGAAGAAGATGTAGATACGAAAGGAATGGCAATCCTGTTTCCATAACGTTCCTTTGTGACGGATACTTCTTTGGCGTTTTTTGAATACAATTCGACAATTGTCAGAATCATATCCGTATTCTTTACAAGATTGACAATCTGTTCAATATATCTGCCGATACCGTAATTGGTAGCCTTACTGACTTGATTAAACAAATAAATTTTTCGTTTCATAATCTTACTGCCTTTATTTCAAAATCCTTCTTTCCATATCCGTTTCAGCGGTAAAAAGAACCGTTCAATTAATCGCAGGTCTTCCGTTACGATTTCTGCCGAAGCCTTCATCTCGTGAGTGACCGGCAGCGTTTTCCGGTAGTTTGTCCTTAAACCGTCCGGAAAAGTGATTTCCACCTGGTAGTTGTTTTCGGAAGGCACCAGGGAAATAGCACTTACCGTTCCGTTTACAGTCCCGAACTCTTGATCCGGGAAATTGGCAAAACGAATAAGAACCCGCTGGCCGGTTTTTACTTTCCCCGAACGTTGAATTGGGAGTGATGCCTTGCCAATCAACGCCTCTGTTTCATCCGGTACTATCGTACATACATTTTCTCCTGCCGGCACAAACTGGTTTTCGTTCCAGTATTTCGTGAAAGTCACCTTGCCGCTAATCGGCGAAAGAAGGCAACAGGCCAGTTCCCAGCCCTGAATCGCATTCATCAGTTGTTCCGCGTTCGTCCGGAAGTTTTGAATGATTACACTTTCTTTTTCGGCCTGTTGCAGTTCCATATCCAACAGCGTTGTTTCCATTTCGCCAATCTGTATTTGCAGATTCTCCAACGCTATATACCCGCTTTCCAGCGCATACCGGCTCTGCAGGTAAGATGTTCGTGCGGTCTCATGTTCGGAAGGCGAAACCACACCGCGGACAAATAACAGTGAATCCCGGTTATATTGTTGAACAGCTAATTGATATTGAGCCTCAGCCACTTGCTGTTGCCGCTGCTGGTTCCGGAAATTTACCCGGTGCTTATTGATTTGTGCGCGTGTCGCTGCTATTTTCTTCGGGTAATAGTTCAGGGCATAATAATTTTCATATTCATGCAAGGCGGTCAGGAAACTGCCGTAAGTCGCCTGCACATCCCCTAAAGCCAGTTCCTTTTCGCCCGGTTTGAAGAACGCGGAAATCAGGCTGTCGGGGTTGTTTGAATACCGTTGAACCAGTCCCTTCAGGTACGCCATATCTTCCGTCGAAGCCGGATTCTCAATGACGGCAAGCAGCGTATTTGGGCTAACTTCCTGCCCATCTGTTACATAGAGTTTGCTGATTTTACCCGAAGAACGCGAAACGACCTGCGCCACCGGATACCGGCCGGTCATCGTCATTTCCGTTACAATCACGTCCGGATATTTGAAGAAGCAACTGCCGACAACCAGCGCCAGCACAACAAGGAACAGAATCGTTATCCCCCATCGTACAATCCAGGCCGGAATTTTCCCCATTACCTCCTGCACTTCCTCGCTCCGCAGTTCAACTGCCTTATATTCCTGTTCTCTCATTTCGAATCTTTGAATCAATTTATTGTCCCAACTCCAACTGATTTTTTACTAATTCATAATATTTCCCCTTCCGGGCCGTCAACTCCTGATGCGTCCCTGCTTCGGCAATTTTCCCGTTGTCCAGCACAACAATGCGGTCGGCATCCCGCACCGTACTCAACCGGTGAGCCACCACCACGACCGTTTTCCCTACATAAAACCGGTGCAACTGTTCCATAATCTCTTTCTCATTATTGGCATCTAATGCATTCGTCGCTTCATCCAGAAAGATATATTCCGGGTTCTTATAGACAGCCCGCGCAATCAGGATACGTTGCCGCTGTCCCTGGCTGATGCCGTTGCCTTCCATCCCGATTTTCGTGTTGTATCCCAGGGGCAGCGAATCAATAAAATCACGGATATTGGCTACTGTTACCGCATGTTGTAAACGTTCCCTGTCTATCGTTTCCGCTCCGATGGCTATATTTTTGGCTATCGTATCCGAAAAGATAAACCCGTCCTGCATCACCGAGCCTGTCCGCGCACGCCAGACATGCGGATTGATGTTTTGCAGCAGGCTGTCGCCGACTTTTATATACCCCCTGTTGGGCGTGTAAAAGCCCAATAGCAGTTTGATTAATGTCGTTTTTCCGCTTCCGCTGGCGCCTACAATCGCTGTTACCTTCCGTTCGGGAATGGTCAGGCTGATATTATCCAGCACATAATCACGGTCGGCCCCGTCGTAGCTGAAACTCAGGTTTTCCAATGTGAGGGTACGGCTGGCAGGCAATGCGGTCGTCTTCAAACCCAACGTTTGTTCTTCATCTTCCCGCCGGTGGATTTCTCCGAGACGCTCCAGGCTGATTTTGGCGTCCTGGAAGGAGCGGGCAAAGTCAATAAACTGCTCAATCGGCGAAGTGAGTTGCCCGACAATATACGTCAGCGACATCATCATTCCAAGCGTCATATCGCCGGAAACCACCGCCTTGGCCGCCAGAAAGGAAATCAGGATATTGGTGGTCTGGTTGAAGAACACCGAACCTAATTGTTGGTATTGCCCCAAAGCCAATCCTTTGATGCTGATTTTAAACAGTTTAACCTGGATACGTTCCCACTGCCAGCGTTTTTCCGTTTCGCAGTTGTTGAGTTTGATTTCCTGCATGCCGGTGATAAGCTGAAACAGGTTACTCTGCTCCCCGGCTGCCTGTGAAAAACGCCGGATATCCAATTCCCGCCGGTATTTCATAAAGGCCAGTATCCAGGTCACATACAAACCGTTACCCAATAAAAATAAGCCCAGGATTGTCAGGTTATAATAAGCGAGGACAAACCCGAAGACAATAAAATTGACAAACGAAAACAGCGTATTGATGGACGAGCCGGTTAGAAACGATTCAATCCGGCTGTGGTCACCAATCCGCTGCATAATGTCTCCCACCATTTTGGTGTCGAAAAAGCGAAGCGGCAGGCGCATCAGCTTGGCCAGAAAGTCGGAAATCAGGGCAATATTGATGCGCGTATTCGTGTGTAAAAGTATCCAACTACGGATAAAATCGACCGACAGGCGGGCAATAAAGATAACAAGTTGCGCAATCAGTACCAGCGTGATAAAGTTCAGGTTGCTGTCCCGGAT
>JAISJX010000399.1 GCA_031261145.1 Tannerella sp. | reverse complement strand
GGATATTCCATCGGCGGAAATGACAAAATATGCAGCGAATGCGATGCTGGCTACTCGTATCAGTTTTATGAACGATATGGCCAATCTTTGCGAACTTATCGGAGCGGATATCAACATGGTTCGCAGGGGAATAGGTTCGGATAACCGTATCGGAAGGAGTTTCCTGTATCCCGGTTGCGGTTATGGCGGTTCCTGCTTCCCCAAAGATGTGAAAGCCTTGATTAAGACGGCGCAAACAAATCATTATCCGATGCGTATCCTGCAAGCGGTGGAAGAGGTTAATGAAGCGCAGAAAAAGATTTTATTCCATAAACTTCATACACACTACAAGGGAGACCTGCAAGGGAAACAAGTGGCTATATGGGGTTTGGCATTCAAACCGGAAACCGATGACATGCGGGAAGCTCCGGCGCTTGTTTTAATCGAAGCCCTGTTGGAAGCCGGATGCCGGGTAGCGGCTTATGACCCGGTAGCGATACCGGAAGCCAAACGACGCTTTGGCGACCGAATCCATTATGCAAAAAGTATTTATGAAACTGTTGAAGGAGCTGACGCCTTGTTTGTGGTAACGGAATGGAAAGAATTTCGCCTGCCTTCGTGGACGTTTGTCAAACAGCAGATGAACTATCCGCTGATCCTCGACGGACGAAATATTTATGATGCGAACGATCTGAAAGAAAACGGATTTACATATCACTGCATCGGCCTGTAACGCTATTATGGGGTATATGGAACATTGAAAAAGTTTCGGTGTTCCAATCCCTTTGTAATTTTCAAAAAAAGAAAAATGATTTCGATAGAAGGATTAACGGTTGAATTTGGCGGCTTTACACTTTTTGATTCCATCTCGTTTGTTGTCAATAAAAAAGACCGTATCGCATTAGTTGGTAAAAACGGAGCGGGAAAATCAACTCTTTTAAAGATTCTGGCAGGACTGCAAGCGCCTACGGCAGGCATCGTCAGCATCCCGAAAGATACGAGTATCGGATACCTGCCGCAACAAATGCAACTATCTGATACCCGTACGGTTCGCGAAGAAGCCGAACGCGCTTTTGAACATATTCACGAATTGGAGAAAGAAATAAACCGTTTGAACAACGAGCTGGCCGAGCGAACGGATTACGAATCTAATGAATTTCAGAAAATCATCGATCGGGTAACCTCGCTTTCAGAACAGTTTCAAATGCTGGGCGGAACGAACTATCAAGCTGAGCTGGAACGGACTTTGCTCGGCTTGGGCTTCACGCGCGATGACTTCAGCCGCCCAACTTCCGAATTTAGCGGCGGGTGGCGGATGCGTATCGAATTAGCCAAACTTTTACTCCGCCAACCCGATGTTTTGCTGTTGGACGAGCCGACCAACCACCTTGATATTGAATCCATTCAATGGTTAGAGACTTTTATCGCCACACGCGCCAACGCCGTGATATTAGTTTCGCACGACCGCGCGTTTATCAACAACACGACACAGCGAACGCTCGAAATCGAACTGGGGAATGTCTATGATTACAAGGTGAAATATTCCGAATACGTAGAACTTCGCAAAGAACGCCGCGAACAACAACTCCGGGCTTACGAGAACCAACAGAAGAAGTTAGCCGATACGGAAGCGTTTATCGAGCGATTCCGCTACAAGGCGACAAAGTCCGTACAGGTGCAATCGCGCATCAAACAATTGGAAAAAATCGAACGGATTGAAGTCGATGAAGTCGATACGGCTACCCTGCACATGAAATTCCCACCCGCCCCCCGTTCAGGCTCTTATCCGGTGATTGTCGAGAATTTAAGCAAACGCTATGGCGACAATATGGTGTTTGCCGGCGCTACGTTCACGATCAACCGGGGTGATAAGGTCGCATTTGTCGGGAAAAACGGCGAAGGAAAAACCACGTTGGTGAAGTGTATCATGAACGAGATTGATTACGAAGGGACATTGACGCTGGGACATAACGTGAAAATCAGCTACTTCGCCCAAAATCAGGCGCAACTGTTAGACGAAAACAAGACCGTCTTTGAAACCATTGATTATGTGGCCCAAGGCGATATACGGACAAAAATCCGCGATATTTTAGGCGCATTTATGTTTGGCGGCGAGGCTTCCGATAAAAAGGTGAAAGTGCTCTCCGGCGGCGAACGCAGCCGACTGGCAATGATCCGGCTATTACTGGAACCGGTCAATCTGTTGATGCTGGACGAGCCGACCAACCACCTTGATATGCGCTCGAAAGACGTGCTAAAGAACGCTTTGCGCGAATATGACGGTACATTGATCGTCGTTTCGCACGACCGCGAATTTCTGGACGGGTTAGTGGACAAAGTATATGAATTTGGCAATCAACGGATAAAAGAGCATTTAGGCGGCATTTACGAATTTCTGGAATGGAAGAAAATCGAAACCTTGCAGGAACTGGAACGTAAAAATGCGCCTTCAACCTCCGTTCAGGAAGAATCTGCCAAAATCGCCATCCCCAACAAACTTTCTTACGAAGCGCAGAAAGAACAAAGCCGCATCATCCGGCGCATCGAAAAGTCCATCGCCGACACCGAACAGAAAATCACACAGTTGGAAAGCGCTATCGCCGCATTGGAAACACGTTTATCAACCCCCGAAGGAATGGCCGACATGACGTTATATCGCGAACATGACGCACTGAAACAGGAATTGTCCGAAACCATGGAACAATGGACAGAACAAATCACCGAACTGGAAAACGCAACTGTCTGAGGTGGGATTTACAGGATTAAAGAGGCTGGGCGGGGTAGTCGGTGTGGTCGTTGAGATCAGTATGAGTTGGATCACCGCCATTACAACCACCCATGCCTGATAAGGAACTACAACTGCTATCTGCATAATCAGAATAATCTCTATGAATATTATGATCCGTATGTGCTCTCCCTGCATCAATCAATTTTCCATTATTTTCGCTAATAAGTTCACCCACACCATCGTTTGGATACTTTTTGTACAAACTACGCAAAAGCTCTGCATTCTTGCCATTTCTTATATTATCGCTCAACATACGAATAATACGTTTTAAGCTATCAGCATTTCCAGTCAGCCTATAGAGCTTTTCAGCAGCTTCCAAACGCACATCTATATCAGTAGAACCTTCAACCACTTCTTCGAGAAATTCCGGATCTGTTATTCTCCCAACAGCTACCATACGGACATCATGACTGGAACCTTTAATAGCTATGTCTTTGAGAAATTCCTGCTCAGTTATTTTCCCTACGGCGGATTTGCAAACACTAACGCTGTAAGCCTTTAATGCGACTTCTTTAAGAAATTCCTCATCAAAATCGGTTATTTTTCCCCATGCTGCTTCACATACATATTTACTAATTGACTTTAATGTGACTTCTTTGAGAAATGCCTGGTCGGTTAACTTCTCAACGGCTGATTTGTTAACATCACTAAAATAAAAAGAAGCCACTAATGCGACTTTTTTAAGAAATGCCTGGTCGGTTATTTTCCCTACGGCTGATTTGCGAACACTATTGCTGGAAGCCTTTAATGCGACTTCTTTAAGAAATTCCTGGGTAAAATCGGTTATTTTCCCCCATGCTGCTTTACATACATATTCATCAGTTGACTTTAATGTGACTTCTTTGAGAAATGCCTGGTCGGTTAACTTCTCAACGGCTGATTTGCTAACATCACCAAAAGAAGCCTTTAGTGTGACTTCCTTGAGTTGTTTTTGGTCTTTTATTCTCTTGACACCAGCCAAAGCCCAAGACAGGTTCTCGCTTCTCAATAGCTGCTTTGTAGCAACGAGATACAAGTAGCGCACTAACCGCAATAAAAAATAGATTGCGGTGACACTTGCGGCCATTACAATTATTACCAGAAAGGAGGATACAAAGTCAAAGATAATCCACAGGACAATCCATATAACAACAGGTATCCACCATATATTCTTCCATTTATCCGACCATTCCTCTTCATCCCATTCAAAAAAGTTCATACTCTTATCTCCTATCATTTTAGTTGTCACCCATGTTTAAAGCCTGTCACATATCTTTCTCGTTTCCATTCCCTTTGCATTTGAAGAATTAACACTCCGCATAAAATCGCTCCTCTGGCTCATCGGTATAATACGTATAATCTGTATAAGGGAGGTCACGGTCAAGACATGAAAGGTCTCCAGGTGGTATGCTCTCGTACTCATCCACTCTCTCGCTAATTAACATTCCATCATATTTCTTGATACTATCTCCAATGATGCTGTCTGGATATTTTTTATAGATGCATCACGGTCGCCATCAAGGCTGGTGCCCACATTTACCTGATACCTGGCAAACAAATCCGCAAATCGCTGGTCCAAGAGCCAGAGGTTGGACTGGACAGAGAACTGCACACGATGTTCCAGCTCCCGCGTGAATGCGCGTAGGGCATATTCAAACCATTCGTGTCCGGCAAGCAATGGCTCGCCTCCATGAAAAAGAATCTTGCGGTCGCGCCTGTTGTCCCACAATTTACCGG
>JAISJX010000386.1 GCA_031261145.1 Tannerella sp. | reverse complement strand
GTGCCTGTGGTGGCGGTGTCGGGGTTTGTAGCAAGGGCTTCGGCTAACGTATAACGGTCGCAAGCCTCGTTGAGCGGCAGGATTTTATCCTGCGTGATGTTGTACGATGCAAAGTTCAGGGAAACTTTGTTTACACTGTTTTTTATGTACTCGGTAAAGAGTGCATTAGCTCTGGGGATAAAATCTGTAGCCATAAAAATAAAGTTTATTAGTTAGTATATTATTGTTTAAAAAGTAATCGCAGCGGTTTGCATGTCGCATTTCGGGATACGTATCCGCAGTTTCCGTATAACATCCCGAAAGTTGCGTATAACATCCCGAAAGTTGCGGATACGTATGCGGAAAATCCGTATAACATCCCGCAACTTCCGTATATGTATGCGGAAAGTCGGAATACATATACGGAAGTTCTGTATATGTATCCGAAAGTCCTGTATATGTATGCGGGAAATCGGGATACGTATCCGCAAGTTGCGGGATACTATCCGAAAGTCGGGGTTTAGAGGTATGAGAGAGAGAGAGAGAGAGAGAGAGAGAGAGAGTAAAAAATAATCCGTCGCGTCCAAATTATGAACGTTAAAAATACTTAAAAGTGGAAAACTTTTTTCTTGGACTCTCATAGTCATACTTTTCAGATTCAGCACAAAGGTAAGGATTAATTTTTAATATCTTACATTTGTGGTGTTTTTTTTGAAAAAAATTTGGACATTCGTCACTGCGAGGTACGAAGCAGTCTCAGTTTGACCATGCAAGAGATTGCTTCGTTCCTCGCAATGACGTGTGGGGCAGGCTTATAATCTGCGGGAAACCTGTCAGGTTTAATCCAAATCATTTTTGAATGTTTCTATGTTTACAACTTCGATTTTAGGGAAACCAACTGATTTCAATATGTTGAAATGCTTGTCATTGGAAACAATATAATCAGCATTAGCGCTTATAGCGCAATCAACAAACTTCATTTTGAAGAAAGGCGGTCATGAGAATACATTATTCTTTCCATATCGGCATCTGTCAGATTGTGACTTTCCCAGAATGCTTCTGTTTCTTTATCCACCTTGTTACGATAAAACTCAAGCAATACGGATTTTAATTCCAACATGGATTCTTCCTGCCTGTTAAATGAAAACATCCGCAACAAATGAATTTGCATGGGCGTCAAAGATGTATTCGTTTGTTTTTGTGCCAACATAATCTTTCTGTTTAAAATTTCGATTGCAAAATTACATAAAATTTCCAAGATTCCCAAATTATGAATTATGAATCATGGTAATCATGTAAATCTTGTGAAAATCATGGTTCAGACAAAAGGAGATTGCTTCGCTAAGGCTCGCAATGACGTTGAGCGGGATTGTAATCACGATACTCCACCTCCCGTCATTGCGAGACCCCATAAAATTCTTTTAAATGAAGAAGAATGACGTGTTTGGAATGTGGAAAAGTCTCGCTTCGAGAAGAAATGTTATTTTGCTTATTTTAAGCGGTTTACATGAAACCGTCATTGGCAGTATGAAGCAATCTCCTTGCATGGTTAAGACAACTGTTTAAAGAAGTCCCAGAGGACGATTCCGCCGGCTACGGAGACGTTCAGCGAATGTTTTGTGCCGTATTGCGGGATTTCGATGCAATAATCACACTGGTCAACGACGGCTTGCTGTACGCCTTTCACTTCGTGTCCCAGGATAAGAGCGTATTTCCTGTCGCGATCCAGCGCGACCCGGTCTAACGAAAGGCTTCCCTCCGCCTGTTCGACGGCGCAAAGCACATAGCCTTCCCGGCGCAGTTCGCGCACGGCGTCTAACGTATCTTTGCAAGCGTGCCATTCGACCGTTTCCTCGGCGCCAAGGGCGGTCTTATGGATTTCGGGATTCGGCGGCGTAGCCGTAATCCCGCACAGGTAAACGGCTTCCAGACGAAAAGCGTCGGCCGTACGAAATACGGAACCGACATTATTCAGACTCCGTACCTGATCGAGAACAACGACCAGAGGCGTTTTGGCGCCGTTTTTATACTGTTCCGGCGTCAGCCGGTTGAGTTCGGTTACTTTCAGTTTACGCATCACTTCCTGTTTCCTTGGCTATCTGCTTTTCTCCGTTCTTCGAGCCTCATCCGCGTCATTCGTTCGCGGAGACCGCCCTCGGTGAGGAATTTCTTTTCCAGCGCTTCCAGTTGCTTGAACAAAAGATAGTCGGTATTCTTCAGCAGTCGAATGGCGATGTTGGCAATGGTTTCCGGTGGCCGGGACATTACGATCTTCATGTAAAACGCGGCATCATTGTGGGTACGGCACAATTCGTGCATTTTTTTGGCCTCCACGGAATCATCTTCCCATATCCGCCCGCGCACAGGATCAGTGTATCCGATATTCCTGAGGAAATCTTCGTAATCGGCGTGCAACTCGTGCAGGCTTGCCCTTGCCACACCTACTAATTTGATTTCTGTTTCGGAGGAAGTGGCGGATGCTTTGCAGCCTTCAATGATGTTCTGCTTCCCGGAGCGGGCAGCCTGTACCATCTGGTCGATCGTACGGTCGCCCCGCCGCAGGAATCTCTCGCAAAAGAAGCGGGTGATGTCGTAGAGAGCCTCCGCTTTCTGGTAGCTGTAGAGTTTCCGGTAGTTCCCGGTGTTGTTAAACAAACTTTCTTTCATAGTCCTTGTTGTTTTATTTTTTAAGACTTTAAGTCCTTTAGGACTCTAAGTCTTTAAGTTTTAGAATCAGTTCTCCGCCTAATGCTTCGGCTTCGGCCATTGTGGGGGCTTCCGAATAGATTCGGATTATCGGCTCGGTATTGCTTTTCCGCAGGTGCACCCATTTATCCGGGAAATCAATCTTTACGCCGTCAATGGCTGTAATATCGTTTCCGGCAAACGTCGCTTTCACTTTTTCCAAAATGGCGTCCACGTCGATATCCGGCGTCAGTTCTATCTTTTGCTTCGAGATAAAATAGGGCGGATAAGTGGCGCGTAATTCGCTTGTCCGTAGCTTTTTCTTTGCCAGGTGACTTAGAAACAGGGCGATGCCGACTAACGCATCCCGTCCGTAATGGCTTGCCGGATAGATGACCCCGCCATTGCCTTCGCCGCCAATCACGGCGTTGGTTTCTTTCATCTTAGCGACAACATTGACCTCACCGACGGCTGCGGCATTATATTGTCCGCCATGCTTTTGCGTCACATCACGCAGGGCGCGGCTCGAACTGAGGTTGCTGACCGTATTGCCGGGCGTATGGCTCAGTACGTAATCACTGATGGCAACCAGCGTGTATTCTTCGCCAAACATTTGTCCGTTTTCACAAACGATTGCCAGGCGATCGACATCGGGATCGACCACAAAACCTACATCTGCTTTGGCTTGCGTCATCAGATGGGATATTTCGGTCAGGTTTTCGGGCAGCGGTTCGGGGTTGTGGGAGAAATTCCCGTGCGGATTGCAATGCAGCTTGAAAAGTTCCTTTACGCCAAGCGCATAGAGCAAATCGGGCAAAACGACACCGCCTACCGAATTGACACAATCAATGGCCACACGGAAGTTGGCCGCCTTAATCGCCTCGACATCCACCAGTTCCAGATTCAGTACACTTTCGATATGACGTTCTTTATAACGCAGATCGACAATCACTTTTCCCAACGACGTTACATCGGCGAACGTGAAATCTTCGGCTTCGGCCAGCGCCAGCACGTCATTGCCTTCGGCGGCGTTCAGAAACTCGCCGTGTTCGTTCAGCAGCTTCAGGGCATTCCACTGTTTCGGGTTATGGCTTGCCGTCAGGATAATTCCGCCGCAGGCTTTTTCCATCACCACGGCCAGCTCGGTGGTCGGAGTGGTAGCCATGCCTATATCGACAACGTCAAACCCCATGCCTGTCAGCGTGCCGATTGTCAGAAACTTCACCATCTCGCCGGACATACGTGCGTCACGGCCTACGACGATACGGTTGGTCGTAGCAGATGTGTTTTTACGAATAAAAGCGGCATAAGCAGCCACAAACTTCACAACGGCCAACGGACTCAGCCCTTCTTCCGGCTTTCCTCCGATAGTACCGCGAATACCTGAAATCGATTTTATTAATGTCATAGTAATATAAATTAAAGTACAAATGTAAGGATATTTACAGGTAAAAACAAATCTCATTCATCCTCAAAAATGATTTTTTGAATTTTCCTGCTGTTAAAAATTGAATATTCAAAAATTAAGTAACGGATATTACCTACTTTTGCACGTGATTAATAAAATGAGATAAAGATGAAAATGAAAATAAATGTGCTGGCGCTTGTTCTGTTGAGTGGTCTTATAGCGCTGTCGTCCTGCAACAAAAACAGGACGTATGCCCAGATGATAAAAGAGCAAAAGAGGGCTATTGACAGGTTAATTGTCAAAGAAGGGTTTGAAATCACCAAAAAGTATCCGGCAAACGGCGTTTTCGGCGAGAAAGAATTTGTGCTGTTAGACAACGGCATCTACCTGAATATCGTTGATTCGGGGAACGGAAACAGGCCTGTACCTTATAAGACAACTATTCTGATGCGTTGCAGCGGCAAGTTCATCCTTGATACGGACACAGGCACGTTTGACCTGTTTGATAATTACTTCTCTCCGATTGAGTTTACATACGGCTATTCTACCCTGAAGACGCAATCTACGTCTGCTTCCGAACAAGATCTCACTTTTTTAAGTGTCGCCATGGACTCGGTCTTGAATTATGTAGGCGAAAACTCCATTGTCAAGTTGATTGTACCTTTTGACATAGGCAGTTCGTATCAAGCCAGCTATGGCGCACCTCTTTATTATGACAAAGTGAAATTCACTTATTATTAAACGTAGCGGGGTTTAACTGCGCCAGCCCTTCTTCAAAAGCGACAACAGCGTCGGCCATCGTTCCGTAAAACTCTCCGCCGGAGGCATTTTTGTGTCCGCCGCCCTGAAAATAGGTCGATGCAAACCGGTTGCATGGGAAATCGCCGACCGAACGGAGGGATATTTTTATGAAATCGGTATCTTCGCGGATAAATACTACAAATTCAATTCCCTGGATACTTAACGGCAAATTCACAAATCCTTCCGTATCGCCCGTGGTATATCTGAAACGATTCAGTTCGTCCAGCCGCAAGGTAATCAACGCGGTCTTTTGTCCGGAATAAACTTTCATCTTTTCATACAAGACATATCCCATCAGGCGCAATCTCGATTCGGAATACACCTGATAGACATTCCGGTATATCAAATCTTTATTGACGCCTTTTTTAAGTAATTCCTGCACAATCAGATAAAGGTCGGGATTATTGGAGTTGTAGGTGAACGATCCGGTATCGGTCATCATGCCGGTATAGATACATTCGGCGGCTTCCCTGTGAATGTCATCGAAGGCTTTCATGGCGCAAATCAGTCGGAACACCATCTCGCTGGTGGAAGTCATCTCCGGGTAAGATATGGTAAGATTGCAAAATCCGGCCGGATTCAAATGATGATCAATCAACACCTTCCGTGCGTCTGCCGCTTCAACAAAGGAAGCTAACTTACCAATCCGCTTCAGCTCGTTGAAATCGAGGCAAAAAATCACATCCGCATCCTGTATAAGCCGTTCGGCATACTCCTGATGGCGATCATAAATCACAATATCTCTTGCTCCGGGCATCCATTTCAGGAAATCCGGGAAGTTATTCGGCACAATCACGTCTATTACGGAATCTTTGTCCATAGCAGATAAAAAATGAAATAAACCCAACGACGCGCCAATTGCGTCGCCATCCGGTGAAACATGGGTTACTATCACAAAGCGTTCGCCCCGGTCTATATACGTATGAAGTTTCTGAACTTCTTTTTCGTCAAATATTTTTGTCAGCATATCAAATTATTTTGTCAAAAAAATCCTTCTATTTATTAAAGAAGAAACGGATAATATCATTCCCGTTTGCATAAATCAATAACCCGATTAAGAGCGTCATGCCGGCAATTTGCGCATATTCGAGGAACTTGTCACTGAGTTTGCGCCGCGTAATCACTTCGTAGAACAAAAACAGCACATGCCCGCCATCCAACGCCGGAATAGGCAGTATATTCATAAACGCCAGGATAATAGAAAGAAAAGCCGTTTGCATCCAGAAAATCCGCCAGTCCCACGCAGGTGGAAACAGGCTGCCGATCGTTCCAAAACCGCCCAAACTGGTTGCGCCTTCTTTCGTAAACACATATTTCATATCGCCCACATATCCTTTCAATGTATTCACACCCAAAGTAATGCCGGAAGGAATAGAAGCGAAAAATCCATACGTATTGGTGACGGTAGGATATATTTCTTTCGGCAACTTTATAAATACCCCCATTCGTCCAAGCGAATCGGTTACCAACTGCACGGACTGAGCGACGTTATCCCGGTAGAAAGCGACTGTAATTTCCTTGTTTTTCTTTAGATCAAGTTGCACAGCAACATCATTAAATGTCGGCGTAGCAACTTCGTCGATGCAAACAATAGCATCGCCCGGCAGCAATCCGGCCAGTGCGGCAGGGCTATGATCCGATTCCAAGCCTTTCAGTATCATTGGGAAACGTTCGGTTGCGAAAAATTGTCTATCACGCATGAGACGCTGCATCATATCATCCGGCATCCGGATAGTGGTTTCAACCCCCTTCCGAATGACGGTTACGGTACTTGCATTAACCAAAGCGCGTAATGCAGTCGTATTATAACGCTCTAATACAACATCGTCCGCTTTATACAAAATATCGCCATCCTCAAAGCCTACCTTTTTAACCGTATCGCTGTATTCCATACCCAACTCTATGTTCTTCAGCGGCAAATACGTATCGCCCCACGTAAAGAGCACCATCGAATAGATAAACAAGGCCAACAGGAAGTTAAATACGACGCCGGCGACCATAATCATCAGTCGCTGCCCGGTCGGTTTGGAACGAAATTCGTAAGGTTGAGGCGGCTGCGCCAACTGTTCCTTGTCCATTGATTCGTCGATCATGCCGGAAATCTTACAGTAACCGCCCAAGGGCAACCATCCGACACCATACTCTGTTTCACTGTTTTTGGGTTTGAACTTAAAAAGGGAAAACCACGGGTCGAAGAACAAATAGAATTTCTCTACACGTACCTTAAATATACGGGCAAAGATAAAATGTCCGAACTCGTGGACTATGACCAATATTGACAAACTCAGAATGAGTTGCAACGCCTTCATCAAAAATGTTTCCATATCATCAATTTTTCAAATAATTTTCACTTATGTACTGTTTGTTGTATCGCTATTTCACGCGCTTCCCGGTCGGTCTGCACGTAATCTTCGCAGGTCGGATTCGGGATGAATGAGGCTTTCGCCATCGTGCGTTCAATCACATCACTCATTTGCAGGAATCCGGTTTTGCCTTGCAGAAAGGCCGCAACGACCACCTCGTTCGCCGCATTCAGAATGCAGGGCATATTTCCTCCTTTACGCACGGCGTCGAATGCAAATGCCAGATTCCGAAAACGTTCCATATCGGGTTCTTCAAATGTCAAGGAGGCATATTGCCGGAAATCCAACCGTTCGGCCGTATTTTTAAGCCGCTGGGGATAGGAGAAAGCATACGCAATCGGGAGCTTCATATCGGGAATTCCTAATTGCGCGATGACGGCTCCATCTTCAAATTGCACCATCGAATGGATGACCGATTGCGGATGTACAACGACTTGTATCTGCTCCGGCGTTATGCCGAACAGCCATTTGGCTTCGATCATTTCAAATCCTTTGTTCATCATTGAGGCAGAGTCGATTGTCACTTTGGCGCCCATTGTCCAGTTGGGATGTTTCAGCGCCTGTTCTTTGGTGACAAAGGCCAATTCGTCCCGTTTCTTGGTACGGAAAGGACCTCCGGACGCCGTCAGCAGGATTTTCTCAATCGGATTGTTCCACGCGCCGGCCAGGCATTGGAAAATGGCCGAATGTTCCGAATCAACCGGCAAAATCGGGACCTTGTATTCTTTAGCCAAAGACATGATTAGCTCACCTGCGACGACCAACGTCTCTTTGTTGGCCAATGCAATCGCTTTCCCTGCTTTGATGGCCGAGATGGTGGGTTTCAAGCCGGAATAACCGACCATAGCCGTGAGTACCATATCGATCGGCTCAAACTGCACGACT
>JAISJX010000367.1 GCA_031261145.1 Tannerella sp. | reverse complement strand
GCGCCGCCTGCATATCCCCTAAATGGGACAGATGCGGAAAACAAGCCGTCATACAAAATCTTCATACCCTCTTCATGCCTTTTATCAAAATGATGGCAAAAGTATGGTAAAAATCGCATACTGTCAAAGAAAACGCCTTCTTTAACATCTATTATTCCAAAATTTCGCTTTATACATCTTTTTGTAGCATCTGAAACGCCTTTCCCAGCATCCGTGTGATGTCGCTTGCTATCATACTTTCTTCCGAACTGTTTGCCGCAGCCCGATCGCCTGCCAGTCCGTGCAGATAAACTCCGGTCACAGCCGATACGACGGCCGGATATCCTTGTGCCAGAAGCGCTAAGATAATGCCGGTCAGGACGTCGCCGCTACCGGCTGTCGCCATTCCGGGATTGCCGGTCGAATTGATGAAAATGTTTCCTTCCGGGGTGCAAGTGGCGCTGTAACCGCCTTTTAACACGATACACAACTTATGTTGCACCGCCATATCGACCGCTTTATGAAGTCGTTCGTAACCGCTGACGCTGTTTCCAAACAGATTGTCAAATTCTTTCGGGTGAGGCGTTAAAATCGTTTGTTCGGGCAACTTGGCTATCAAATCTTTATTCAAAGCCAACAAGTTCAGTGCATCCGCGTCTAAAAGTAGCGGCTGAACGGCTGTGTCCAACAAGTTTTCCAGAACGGCCATGGATTCATCGGTCGCGCCTAATCCGGGGCCGATTCCAATCGCTTCATAATCTTTTATTTCAGGCAGATTTGAGACATAATCCGTATGAGCGTCCAAACTCAGCATCGCTTCCGGCAAGGCGGTTTGCAGTACGGTTTCGCCTCTTTGCGGAAGGTGCACCGTCAGTCGGCCTGCACCGCTGCGCAAACAGGAACCGGCCGCCAGAACAGCAGCGCCCATCTTTCCTTTGCTGCCGGCCACCAATAACGCATGGCCGAAGTGGCCTTTGTGTGCAAACCGGTTTCTCTTATGGATCACCTCTTCCATATCTTCGTCGGTCACCATCAGATAAGGCGTTTCTGTTTCTTCGAGGATATACGGATGAATACCAATCGGTACTATTTTCCATTTTCCGATGTACGGGGCATTTTCCGGCAGCACGAATGAGAGCTTCGGAGCCTCAAACGTATAAGTCAGGTTGGCGCGGATAATCCCACGGGGATCGTTCCCCCGGTTATCTTCGCCGTAAAGCCCGGAAGGTATATCAATGGACACGATCGTAGCGCCGGACTGGTTGATATAGTCGATAAGGGCGACAAATCCTTCGTTTAACGGACGGTTCAGCCCGGAACCGAACAAACCGTCAATCACAATGTCGCGGTCTGAAATTTCCGGTATCTCAAATTCATCAATCGATTCGTACAGAGGAATTTTATTATCCGACAGTAACCGCAGTTTATTCTGTTCGCAGTCAGGCGACAGCCGTTGGGTGGGGTTGATAAGATAGACTTCCACCTTTTGGAAATTTTCGTCGTGTAACAAACGGGCAATAGCCAGTGCATCAGCTCCGTTATTCCCCTGTCCGGCGAAAACGAGCACACGGGACTGTATTGGGTACTGACGGCAAAACTCATTGGTAAACGCCGTTGCTGCCCGTTCCACAAGGTCGATAGATGCGATCGGCTCATGATCAATGGTATATTGATCCAATATTTTTATTTTAGCTGTTTCAAATATTTTTATCATAACAATTTTCATTTGAACCGGTCAAATGTACGGAGAATAGTTGAAAATTTCAAGAAATGGGGACTTATTTAATTGAAAAATGAAGATGGAACGTTGAAAATAAAATTTTTTAACCCAAAATTGACCAAGTCAGCCTATTTTTTTGTACGTTTGTCAGCCCAAAGGAAAGGTAAGATTGGATGAAAGAACAAATTCGACTGAAAGATAAAGATTTTGAGCTATATATCCCCGAACAGGAGATTATAGCGGCTATTTCGCGGGTAGCGGAAGAAATCAAACGCGACATGGAAGGGAAAAATCCTCTTTTTGTCGGAATATTGAACGGGGCCTATCAGTTTGTCGCCGAATTGATGAATAAATTGCCTTGTACATACGAATGTTCATTTGCAGCCTATTCGTCGTACCGGGGCACCCAATCGAGCGGTACGGTACAGGAAATACTGCCTGTGAGAGCGGATGTGCGTAATCGCCCGGTGGTGCTGTTGGAAGATATTGTGGATACGGGATTGACGATGCAATTTGTAATCAAAAAGTTGCAGGAAGCCGGGGCGTCCGATGTGCGTTTGGCGACGATGTTGCTGAAGCCGGATTCATTGAAATGCGATTTGAAACCCGATTATGTCGGGATGGAAATTGAGAACAGTTTCATTGTCGGCTTTGGATTGGATTATGACGGAATAGGGCGTAATACCCGTCATATTTATAGAATTATAGAAAAGTAATTTATATTGAAGATAGTATGTTGAATATTGTTATTTTTGGAGCGCCCGGATCGGGAAAGGGTACTCAGAGCGAGTTGATCGCTAAAAAGTACGGTTTGGACTATATTTCGACCGGTAATGTATTGCGTAAAGTAATGAGTGAGGGCACGGAGTTAGGCAAGTTAGCCCAGGGGTATATTGATAGGGGACAGTTGGTTCCCGATGAATTAATCATCCGGCTGATCGCTGATTTCATAGAAGAAAAGTCCGGCTCGAAGGGCATTCTCTTTGACGGATTCCCCCGGACGATTCCGCAGGCTAAAGCCTTGAAAGACCTCCTGAACGAACATGGGATGGATGTCTCCGTTCTGCTTGATTTGCAGGTGGAAGACGGGGAACTGATCCGGCGTTTGGTGGAGCGGGGTAAAGTATCCGGCCGTTCGGATGATAATCCGGAGACCATCCAGGCGCGGTTGGACGTTTATCATACGCAAACCGCGCCTTTGGCTACGTATTACATCAGTGAAGGCAAACATGTGCCAATCAAAGGCATCGGAGAAATCGAGGAGATTTTCAACCGCATTGATCTGGCGGTTCGGAAGATTGTATCATAATATATAAATGTAGGTTATTGAGAGTAGGAATGTATCCCCTGTTTTCTTTAGATGTGATAAGCGGATACATTCTTAATATTCAAAACTCAAATTAAAATGGCTGAATCCAATTTTGTTGATTATGTAAAGATATATTGCCGTTCGGGGAAAGGCGGGCGAGGCTCGTCGCATTTCCGGAGGGAAAAATACATCCCAAGGGGTGGTCCGGACGGTGGCGACGGCGGACGGGGCGGGCATATTTACCTGCGCGCCAACCGGAATTTATGGACGTTGCTCCACCTGAAATTCGAGCGTCACATCATTGCCACGACCGGCGAAGGAGGAAGCGGTAAGCGCAGCTCCGGAAAAGACGGCGAAGACCGTATCATTGATGTGCCCTGCGGAACCGTTGTGTATGACGCGAATACAGGCGAGTATATCTGCGACGTGACGGCAGACGGACAAACGGTCATGTTGCTGAAGGGCGGCAAAGGCGGACGGGGGAATGTGCATTTCAAAACGTCCACCAATCAGGCTCCCCGTTATGCGCAACCGGGCGAACCGTGTCAGGAACGGATGGTTATCCTGCAGCTCAAGCTCTTGGCCGATGTAGGGTTGGTTGGTTTTCCGAATGCCGGTAAATCGACGCTGTTATCCGTCGTTTCGGCGGCTAAACCGAAAATCGCGAATTATCCCTTTACGACGTTGGAACCCAACCTCGGTATTGTCAATTATCGCGATAACCGTTCATTTGTGATGGCCGATATTCCCGGAATCATCGAAGGGGCGTCCGAAGGAAAGGGTCTCGGTCTCCGTTTCTTGCGGCATATCGAACGAAATTCGCTGTTGCTCTTTATGATTCCGGCCGATGCAGCCGATATCCGTCACGAATATGAAGTGCTGGATAGCGAATTAGTCAAGTACAACCCCGGTCTGGCCGATAAAAACAGAGTGTTAGCCATTACGAAGAGCGACCTGTTAGACAATGAATTGCAGGAAGCTATCGCGCAGGAATTGCCCGAAGGTATTCCCGCCGTCTTTATTTCATCCGTCACTCAGCATGGTATTATGGAGTTAAAAGATTTGTTGTGGCAGGAGCTAAACCGGGAAACCTTCCATGATGCGGAACAAATTATTCACCGGGATATGGACGTGACCCTCCCGTTCTTCGTTGATGACGACGAAGAGTTGGAAATACCCGGATTTGTTGAAGAAGAGGAATCCGGCGAAGAGGAATTGGATGATTCGTTCGATTGGGATGAGATTTGAATGTACGTTCGAACAATTAGCCGAGCCGTTCGGTTACTTTGGCGAAAAGATGAAAGTTTTTTTGGTTTCCTGAAAGAAAACACCTATTTTTGTAGGGCAATTAAAGAAAAAAGTATGAGTACGATAGAATTAGAAGTCATTCGCGCCGAAGTTGCCCGGTTGGCGCTCAGCGAAGAGAGTGAAAAAGTGCTGAAGAAAGTATTGTCCTTCTTCCGTAAAGCCAATCAATCTACCCTATCTCCTCCCTGTCGGTTTACGATAGAGGAATTAAAGGTGGAAGTGACCAAATCGCTCGAAGATATTAAAAACGGACAATGCGTTACAACAGAAGATTTACTAAAAAAACACCCGGAATGGTTGTAAATCCGGATAAACTGGAAAGCGAAATCAAATAATAAACCCATTTTTAATGAATGTTACCAACCCATTTTTGAATTATAGAATCATGAAACTGAAACTGAAACTAAGTATTTTAATCATCGCTGCCTGTCTTTTGGGCGGTTGTACGCCGCAGGTGG
>JAISJX010000363.1 GCA_031261145.1 Tannerella sp. | reverse complement strand
GTCAATGCCTGTTTGTTCAACGAAATACGCCGATTCTTCCACGTCGGTAAACACATCGGCGGTATCGGCGGAGGCGTCGCCTACTTTACCTAATTCGGCTTCCACATCTACACCGAAAGCTTTTGCCATTTGCGTAACAGCGTGTGTTACGCGGATATTTTCTTCCAAGGAATAGGAGGAACCGTCAATCATGACTGAGCCGAAACCCAATTGAATGGCTTGGGCGCAGGTCTCAAACGTTTGTCCGTGGTCGAGATGTACGGCGACCGGTACGCTTGCTTTCCTTGCGGCTTCCAAAAAGATCGGAGCCATCATCGCGATGGGCGAATACGGAAACTGCACTTCCGCCAATTGCAGAATGATGGGTGAGCGGAGTTTTTCCGCCGCCTGAATAGCGCCCAATACGTTTTCCAAACTCAGGCAGTTGAAGGCGCCTATGGCATATTTTCGTTGGTAAGCGTCTTGCAGGATTTCTTTCAAGGATGTTTTCATATTATTCTTGTGTATTTGAATTATTTAATTGATTTTTTTGAAAGCAATCTTTAACTTTTCCATCAATTCGGTAGGCTCAAGCGTTCCCTCTTTAAAAAGATAGTTTGATTTTGTATAGTCAAGCCCGAAGAGCCTGTTTTGAACAATAATGCGCGCCAGCAGGTCGGGATTGCCTGCACTTACGGCATCGCCTGCATTTTCGCCCCACATCTCCACCTTGTAGTTTTTGGCGTCCATGTAGGCGCGAAGCCGCTTCACTTCTGTTTCGGCAGGCATGCCCGTATATTGCAACATGCAGCCTTTTTCTTCCGCCAAATCAATGAGGAAGCGGGAATCTGCCATGATTTTAATATTGTCGTTGCCTCCTGCCGAAGATACCGCTGCTGCCCAGTTCGCGTCGGTGTATTCGGTTCCGGGCACATAGATGACGATTTTCTTGTTTTCGCCTTTGACCAA
Source organism: Tannerella sp. (assembly GCA_031261145.1). The sequence continues at coordinate 2,094 of JAISJX010000363.1, read as the reverse complement.
ATCCAGTGTTTGCTGCGTCTGCCAAGCAATGTATTCCCGTTTGGAATCCCGATACCAGGTGAGCATATCCTCCCAGTATTTTCCGGGTTGAATGCCCGGTTTCAGCACTACAACGTCATTCCACGTGGCGAAAGCAGTATTCCATGCCGCATTGGCTGCGCTAAGGGAAGTGTATTTGTTTTGCGCCCAAGTGTTGAAACTCTTTTGCGCATTCACATCATAGCCCCAAAAGGTATGTCCGGGAAAATCGGGGGCAAGCGTCCACAAGGGCGGATATAAAGGTTCGCCGGCCGGACCATAAGACGGAATGATGTAGTCCACATTATCCCATAAGCCTTTGTCTTTCAATATATTTATCAATTGAGTCGATTTTTCTGTTATCAGCGCTTTTAAGCCCGGATACCAAAGGCTCATGGTGTTTTCGGAGGTTCTGCCGTCTTCGTCCCTCAATCTGGATTCGGGGTATTTGTCCAGATACCATGGGGGAGGCGACATCATAACACCTATGATTAATTTTATACGGAACCCGTATTCCTTGGCAATAGTCAAGTAGCTGAATATGTGGCTATTCATATACCATGCCCCTTCTCCTAATTCAAGGTCGCGCCACGAAACTTCACAGCGCAACACGTTTGTCCCGATTGCCTTCAGCATATCGAAACGTTGGCGAATGATTTCTTCGGAAGCAAAAAAATACGTTTCCGTATCGTCCGTGATACAATTCCGGTCAGCTTTTTCCCGGCTTGGAGTAGTTACGGTTACCTCTACCGAGGCTGTTTTTGTAGCATCCGCCTCGGAGATAACCGTAATGTTGGTTGTGCCTGCCCAAACACCTGTGATGACGCCGTTTTTAACGCTTGCCACAGATGTGTTTTCGCTATACCATGTTACTGTTTGATTGGCTAATTCCGGCAAAACTGTGGCTACGATCGTTGCTGTTGCATCCATTTCAATACGAACAGATGTCGGTTCAACCCTTACACTTTCCACCGGATATACGGCAGCATTAACCGTTACGATAAGGCTTGCTTTTTGGGTAGGATCGCTTTCCGAAGTAGCTGTAACGGTTGTTATACCCGGCGCTATGGCTGTAATCAAACCCTCTCCATCTACCGTAGCAACGCTCGCCCGATCACTCGACCAAATGACCCGTTGATTGGCTTCTTTGGGAAGAACGGTTACGGTCGCACTTTGCGTTCCGCCTTCTGTAAGCGTAATCGAAGTCGGACTAACCGATACACTTGTAACGGCTACTTCTTTCTCATCTTCTTTGCAGCCGAAATACAAAACAGTACAACACAGCGCTACAATTAGCATTAATTTTTTTGATAAATTTCTCATATTGTTTTATTTATTATTCATCGCTTGTCCCCATTTCTTATTCGGTTTCGCCTTCAATTCGATTTCAAGTTTCCCGCCTTGCAGAAACTCAGTCGCCGGAAATTGAAAATAATTGTGTGCTTGACCGTTCAGTTACTTTAATGTTTAAGCAAATTAATCAAAATTTACCGTAGTTGAAGCGTACAAGGCAAAATCATTTTGCTGCAAGCATACGGCGTTTTCTCTTTGTTATTTACGTGTGCGATATTGTCGCGCAATATCCGGACCGTATTTTTGCCGATGTCTTCCACCGGCATCCGGGCAATATTGATGTCTGCGTCCAAAAAATGAAAGGCAGCCGTTTCGTGGATGCACGCAAAACCGTAGTTTTTCAGACAAATTTTTTTTTCGCGGAAATACAAAAAAGCCGCCATAGCCAGCGTATGGCTGACAAAGAAAAATCCGTCCACATCGGGTGTCGTTCGGAAAATTTCGTCCAAAACCGGCGCGATGTTTTTTTCGGAATTGATATACTCTACCATACCTTGTAAATGGAGTTCGACTTCCAAACCGGCATTCGCCATCGCCCGCCGATAGCCTTCGCAGCGCAAACGGATGATTTCCAAATGTGATTCGGTGGTAATCAACGCTATCTTTTTCCGCCCCAGCTCCGTCAGGTGTCTGACCAAGCGGTAACTGCTGTTTTCGTTGTCCACCAAGACGTAATTGGTGTCCATATCGGAAAAGAAACGGTCGAACAAAACAAAAGGATAG
>JAISJX010000275.1 GCA_031261145.1 Tannerella sp. | reverse complement strand
AAAGAATGATTTATGGTTGACCGGAGCCGTGAAAATTACTCCTATGACAGGATTGACGCTTAATGCCGATTATACATTCAACACTTACGGTTCGGGCGTCAAGCGTCACGTTCGCAGGTATATAGACTATAAGGCCGTACCCGGTACAGAGCTACCTTATCCATGGACAAAGACGACAAGCGTATCCATGCGCAATTATGAAGATTATTACACGGCGTTCAATGCTTTTGCAGAGTATGAAAAAACGTTCAACACGGCTCATTATTTTAAAGGAATGATTGGTTACAACCAGGAATACAAACATAGTAAAAATTTCTATGCAGCCCGTCAAGACTTAATTGATAACGATAATCCAGCAATCAATATGGCAACAGGTCAGATGTATATGGGCGGTGCTGAAACGCACTGGGGGATTGAAGGCGTTTTTGCCCGCATAAATTACAGTTATGCAAACAAGTATCTTCTGGAGATAAACGGACGTTATGACGGCTCGTCGAAATTCTCAACAGGCAATCGTTATGCTTTGTTCCCTTCCGTTTCCGCTGCATGGAGAATATCGGAAGAAACGTTCTGGAGTCCACTGAAAGAGGCTTGGAACGACATGAAAATCCGCGCTTCGTACGGACAGTTGGGAAATCAGGTGGTTGACAATCTCGGAAATTTCCCGTATTTGCCCACTTACGGCATTAATACATCAATGGACTATTTATTGGGCGGCATCCGGCCGGTGGCTGTATCTCCGTCAGGTTTGGTCAGCGCCGGTTTCACATGGGAAACCGTTGATCAGATGGATTTAGGATTTGACGCCGTATTGTTGAATCGTCTGAATATAACTTTTGATTATTACAATAGAGCCACAAAAGACATGCTCATGGCAGGACAACGACTTCCATCTGTACTGGGAACCAGCGTCCCGCAAGAAAATGCAGCCGACATGAAAACGAAAGGATTCGAACTTTCCATTGGATGGATCGAGCGGCTTAACAACGGCATGTCATACTGGATCAAGGGAACGCTGGCCGACTATCAAAGCGAAATCACCAAGTTCGCCAATCCGCAAGGATTATTAAGTACATACTACGTCGGGCAAAAGTTGGGTGAAATCTGGGGTTATTCATCCGGAGGACTGTTCCAATCTGATGCAGAAGTAGAAAGCAGCCCTTCCCAGAAGAAAATATGGGGTGGCAACTGGCGTGCCGGCGACGTGAAATATGAAGATCTGAACGGAAATGGAGAAATTGATTACGGCGATAATACGTTGTCAAATTCTGGCGACAGAAAAATCATCGGTAATAATACGCCACGTTACAGTTTCGGACTTACACTTGGAATGGAATATAAGCAGTTTGATTTTCAGATGCTCTGGCAGGGAATCGGAAAACGTGATTATGCTACAAGCGGCGTTCATTTCTGGGGCTTTACGAGCGAATGGGATACACCTGTCAAACCGGCTCTTGACTACTGGACAGAAGAAAACAGAGGTGCTTATTTTCCCAGTCCAAACTGGAATAATGGAGGAAACCGTCAAACAAGCAACCGTTACTTGCAGGATGCTTCTTACTTGCGCCTGAAGAATGTAACGCTGGGTTATACGATTGCTTCTTCAATAACAAAAAAATTGAATATAAGCAAAATAAGATTTTATTTAGTCAGTGAAAACCCTCTTTTGTTCACTAAAATGATTAAGTCGTTTGATCCTGAAACGATTAATAATTTAACATATCCTATTTCGAAGAAATATTCCATAGGATTTAATATTACATTCTAACTTTTTAAAGACAAGCAATATGAAAAAAATATATTATTTTTTATTTGCATTGGTAGCAAGTATTAGTTTCTTTTCCTGCGAAATTACCAATATAAGTCCGAAAGATTCTCTGACAGATGAATCATTTTGGACTAAACCTGAAGATTTGAAGTTATTTGCCAATAATTTCTATTCAATGCTGCCCGCTCCGGGCGATCTTGAAACCCAAAGTGATAATTTCGTCACGAATAACTATAATCAGAGTTTGTTTAATGAAAGCACCGTTCCGACCACTACAAGTGGGACAGGATGGACTTGGGACAGAATCAGGGCGTGCAATTTTTTCCTTACGCGCTATCAAAAAGTAGAAGGCACACAGGAAGAGATTAACAAATATGCAGCCGAAGTACGATTCTTCAGGTCTTTGGATTATTTCGCCAAAATAAAGAGATATGGCGATGTTCCGTATTACGAAAAAGACTTACAGACGGATGAGGTTGATCTTTTGTACAAAGCACGAGATTCTCGCAATTTGGTACTGGATAAAATAATTGAGGATTTGGAATTTGCTGTACAATGGTTGCCTGAACCGGATAATGCGGAAGCGGGTCGGCTACATAAGTATGCCGCCCTTACACAATTGGCGCGCGTTTGTCTGCATGAAGGCACATGGAAGAAATACCATAATGCCCTTGCGGGTACTATTTCTTCAGAACAACTCCTGCGCAAATCAGCGCAAACAGCCGAAGCTATTATGAATTCGGGATTGTACGATATTGTAAAAGGCGACAATGCAGGATGCGGTCAAGCGCCTTTTGAAGGATATTCCCTCTATTACAGCAACCAGTTTATTCAGGAATCGTTACTGAAAAATGCCGAATGTATCTTGCCTCGCATTTACGAAGTGGATGTCGTGATGCATGGATATGGTCGAGGCGCCGGAGAAAATGGAATGGGATTTTCGAAAGATTTTATTGAATCTTTTCTTTGCAAAGATGGTAAACCAATCGGGACAAGCGCTATGTATCAAGGTGATGAAACGCTCGAAAAAGAAATAACCAATCGTGATCCGCGAATGTATCAGATTGTTGCCTGTTCACACAAACCATATTTTATCGTTAACGGCGAGCAACAACTCTATGGAATGGAGAACAGCATCGTACCCAACCGTGGCGTTACGGGTTATGCCAATGTAAAATTCAGATCGCCTTTGCTAATTCAGCAGGAAGCTAATAAAAGCACGTATGACTGGTTCATATATCGCTATGCAGAAGTATTGTTGATTTATGCCGAAGCAAAAGTCGAATTGGGAGAATGTACACAAGACGTATTGGATAAAACAGTCAATAAGCTGCGTGACAGAGTGGAAATGCCTCATCTTACGACGTCTCCTGAAGTTGATCCTCTTGTTGTCAACTATGGTTATACAATTTCACCTCTCCTGTACGAAATCCGTAGAGAGAGACGCATCGAATTGATAGCCGATGGATTCCGCTGGGATGACATTATCCGCTGGAAAGCAGGCAAATTGTTTGAAAATCCGAAAACATTCCTTGGAATGCGGGTTACTACCGAAGTCGTTAGCAATTTCCCTGAAGGAACATTCTACGGCGAATCGGGCGTTCAGACAGCTAACTACGGAGGAAACGAGTATATAAAAGTGTACAGAGACAAAGGTTTGGACGACTCCGGGCGCAAATGGAGTGATAACGATAAACGTTATCTCGATCCGCTGCCTCTGGAAGAATTGACACTGAACAAAAATCTCTCACAAAATCCGGGATGGTAATTTAAAAATTGGAGGGTACTATTTTGTGTGGTACCCTCTTTTTTGTATATTTGCACTAATTTAATCACTACATAAAAATCGAACAAAATGAGACAGAGTATTATTTTCTTGGCAGGATTACTGCTATTGTTGTCGTGCAGGGACGACGTATTACCGCCGCAGGCTTTCGGCTCCGTGCCGGATGAAAACCAGATGGCATGGCACGAACGCGAACAATTCGCATTCATCCATTTTACGACCAACACGTTCACCGACAAGGAATGGGGCTATGGCGACGAGCCTGAATCGATTTTCAATCCCACCGCTTTCGATGCCGACCAGTGGGCGGAAGCCATCCGGGAGGCAGGTCTGACAGGTATTGTCCTGACATGTAAGCATCACGACGGTTTTTGCCTCTGGCCAAGCGCTTACACTGAACACTCCGTGAAGAACAGCCCCTTCCTCGACGGGAAAGGCGACGTGGTGAAAGCGGTGTCCGATGCATGTCGCAGGTATGGACTGTTTTTTGGCGTCTATCTCTCACCTTGGGACAGGAATTACGCGCAATACGCTTTTCCGGAATATATTACATATTATCGAAACCAGTTTACCGAATTATTAAGCAACTACGGTGAAGTATCCGAAGTCTGGTTTGATGGCGCCAACGGTGGCGACGGTTATTATGGCGGCGCACGCGAGATGCGTAAAATCGATGCATCGACCTATTACGACTGGCCAAACACTTATGCCATTGTCCGCAAACTTGCTCCATCGGCCGTGATGTTTGGCGGCCCTACCATCCGCTGGTGCGGCAACGAAAGTGGTTATGCTGGTGAAACAAACTGGAATACATATACTGAAGACGCTCATTTCGAAGGCGATGTTCTCAAGCGTTTGAATACCGGAGACGAAGACGGCAAAGCATGGCTTCCGGCCGAAGTGGATGTTTCCATCCGTCCGGGCTGGTTCTATCATGCTTCGGAAGACAATCGCGTGAAAACGCCTGAAATGCTCTTCAAAATTTATCTCGAATCTGTCGGACGCGGCTCCAGCCTTATCCTCAACCTCCCTCCCGACCGGCGCGGACTTCTCCACGAAAACGACGTAAAAGCCCTGTCGGGATGGAGAAAGCTACTCAACGAAGCCTTTGCAGTGAACCTTGCTGCCGACGCCAAAGTCAAAGCCGACACATGGCGTGGAAAATCCAAACGCTACGCGGCCCGGAACGTGACCGACAGCAGCAAAGAAACATACTGGGCTACGGATGACAATGTAACAGCCGGCAGTCTCGAAATCAATCTGGGAGCGCCGAAGAAGGTGAATTATTTCCTGATTCAGGAACACATCCGCCTGGGGCAACGTGTGAAAGCGTTCGTGGTAGAAGCGAAAAAAGACGGCGGTTGGAAAAAAGTCGCCGAAGGAACGACCGTCGGATACAAACGGATATTACCTCTTGAAGAAATTGAGACATCTGCCCTCCGTGTCCGCATCACCGACGCTAAAGCCTGCCCGCTGATCTCAAATATTGAAGTTTACTGATAACATTTCTGAGTACGTACGCAGATTTCAGGTTATGCCAACCGGCAAAAAAAATCAAATAAAATG
>JAISJX010000246.1 GCA_031261145.1 Tannerella sp. | reverse complement strand
CTGAATTTTTGAATCTTTGAATCTTTGAATCTTTGAATTTATATGGACGTAGAAATAATAACAATCGGTGATGAACTGTTAATCGGACAGGTGGTCGATACCAACTCCGCATGGATGGGGAAAGCGTTGAATGAATCCGGTTTCCGGGTGGTTCGCAAAACGGCTGTCGGAGATACGGAAGACGACATTGTCGCGGCAATGGATGCGGCCGGAAGCAGGGCTTCGCTTGTATTGGTGACGGGGGGGCTTGGCCCGACAAAAGACGATATTACGCTGCGGACGCTTTGCCGTTATTTCGGTTGCCAACTGCACTTTTCAGAAGAAATCTATACCGGCATCGAGCAACTTTTCCACCAACGCGGCCGGACGATGAATGAACTGACTCGGAATCAGGCGATGGTGCCCGACCGGTGTACGGTCATCCGGAATCAGGCCGGTACGGCGCCGTGCACATGGTTCGAGCGTGACGGGTTGGTATTGGTGTCGATGCCGGGCGTGCCTTCGGAGATGAAATGGCTGATGACGCACGAAATACTGCCGCGGCTGAAGAAACGGTTTCAGCAGGATGTGTATATCCGGCATCAAACGTATTGGGTCAGGGATTTTTCGGAGTCGGACCTGGCTATCCGCCTCGCTGATTTTGAGGAGCGGATGCCTTCTTTTATCAAACTGGCTTATTTGCCGCAGGCGGGTATTATCCGTCTGCGCCTTTCGGCCTGTTGTCAGCGGGAAGAAGACGGCGCACAGGCAATGGCGGTCTTGCAGAATCAGTTGGAAGGTTTGCTGGAAGGGCATATCTTTGCGAAGGAAGACAAAAATATCGAGGTCATCGTCGGCGAACGGTTGCGCGAGCGGGGACGTACCGTCGGTACGGCGGAGAGTTGCACGGGCGGCGCGATTGCGTCGTTGCTGACTTCGGTGGCGGGCAGTTCCGATTATTTTACCGGCAGCGTGGTATCGTATGCCAATGCAGTGAAACAAAACCTGCTGGGCATACCGGAACGCGATTTGCAACAACACGGCGCAGTGAGCCGCGAGGTCGTGGAACAAATGGCGCGGGGCGCTTTGCGGGTGTTGGGATGCGATTACGCCATTGCGACCTCCGGCATCGCCGGGCCGGGCGGTGGCACACCGGAAAAACCGGTTGGCACGGTGTGGATTGCCGTAGCCGACGCCGGAAAGGTGACGTCAAAATGTTATCATTTCAGCACGATTCGCGAACAGAACATTCAGCGAACAACACTGATGGCGCTGCTGCTACTGCTGGATAAGTTGGATTCGGAAAATTCTTCGAAGCCCCCATCCGGCAAAGGCGCTTGCTTTTAGCGGCGACAAACGGGGCGTTGAAAACAGAAAAACTCCGGGCGGCATTTATTTTTAACTATATCCATCGTTTATATCTTGTTTTTATTCATTTACTTTGTAAAATGAAAACAGTATCAAAAATTATCATTTCCGTTTTATTATTCAGTATTGGTTTATCTTCTTGTGAAGACGAACATAATCCGGAAAGCAATGTACTTCCATCAGCCGAAAAAAATCAAATTTTGTTGCTGAAAGTGGATTACACGACTAATGTTTTTGAGGGAGGTAATGAATTGACACCTGAAAAACAGGCAAATACCTTTACTATCTCGACAGAATATAAAGAGCCTGGCGATTTTGGAAACATTAAATTGTATTATTCGGAAATCAACGAATTGATTTTTGACGGAGATATTATTTGGATGGGGAAAGGCGCCATTCATTTTCCTGAAAATTGGTGGAATGAAACAAATGACAATAAATTCAAACAGGTTGGGACTAAGGATTATCATCTCCCCAAAAATGGTTTTGAACAAATTTTTGATGACGGACACATAACAGACTACAAGGCATTTGATGAAACTGCAGATGACATTAATAGTGCTTGGAGCGCCATTCAGGGATTAAGAATTGTAAGGGATTATTTGCAGGCAAACCCCGAAGAAAAAGTAAAGGTTTATTTTTATCAACCAAGCGTAGGCACGGGCGACCCGGCCGATTGGAAATGGATTTTTATATTGAAACGTGGAGGTGGCATATTTAATACTGCGGTGGATATTCTTTTTGAGCATTATTACATCAATCATGCATGGGGATACCAACATGCGGGCTATTTCATTGATAAAAACGGACAAATTTGGGTTTATGAGGAAAAAAATGTCAATTATTATACAAGCGCTTGGAATTTTCCTGATAATAACGGCTATATCACAGCGCGGGCATTGAACGAAAATTTAAGTCAAACTACCATTTCTCAAACCCGCATAGATGTAAGTGAATTGAAGAAATATGCAAATTTAATCAGTCAAGTCAAAGAAAATGACTTTACGGAACGAAATCAGGGCGCAGATATGGGAGCGAGCATAAATGTTTGTTATTTATATAATGAAACAACCAAAACTTACAAGCGAATTGTTTTAAGTGAAAACGGCGATTGGATTAGAACAAACAATAGTCCCGCAGCCAAAACAATTGATAAATGGCTGGAAACTATTGAAGTAAAAAATAATTAAATTATGACTTTATGAGCACAAGGTACTGACATTTTTTTGAACTCCAACTTTTTATGAAGAGTATGTTTTACCGACCGCTGTCCGCTATCATCGTGCGGATTTGCCGGTTGAAATCGCGGGCGTCCAGCAATTGTTCGAGGGTGAGGTGCATGCGGTAACGCCAATAATGATGCGGGTCGGACGGGATATTGATCCGTTCGCGTTCCGGGTGGGGATGTTGCAGGGCGGCGCTCATGGCCAGCCAGTCCTGCAACGGGATAACGGTCAGCATGGACGAGGCGTTCAGGTGATTGGCAATGATCTGTCCGGCCGGTTCCGGCGCACATTCACCGGGCGCCGTTCCGTCCCGGTGCAACACAGACTGCCAGTAGCGTTGCGTCCGTCCGGCGTCTTCTTTCCACCAACTGCGCAACGGAGGCATGTCGTGCGTGGAGGTGGTACATACCGACGCATACGGCAGGCGCTGCAAAGCGGCAAACTCACAGCCCGGCGTTTTGGGCGCACGTTCCAATTCCAGCGTCAGGATGTGCAGCCGCTCCATCACCTCATGCACCGTATCCGGTACCATGCCCAGGTCTTCCCCGCAAATCAGCATGTCCGTGCAGGCGGTCAGCGGCGTCAACCGTTTCAGGGCTTCCTCTTTCCAGAAGGCATTGTGGCGTTCATAGAAAAAGTGAAACGACAGCCGGTCGAAAGCCTGCCGCTCTTCGCCCGTCAACTCCCTGTATGCAAACGACGCGGCGGCGGAAATGCGGGGATGGTATTTCGACGGCTCGTAAGGGTCTTCGAGAAAAAGGACTTCGTTGGCGACGGCAAACAACCCTTCTTTCAACTTCGCGGC